>JAISKW010000115.1 GCA_031260775.1 Christensenellaceae bacterium | reverse complement strand
CAGCGACTACGCCTACATGGTCGCCGGTAGCCGTTACGCTGAAATTCTCAAAATTGATTTTTGTGATAGTACCGTTGTTGATTTGCGCTAAGCCGGCATTGTTTCCCGTTTTGTTGATAACGCCGTTTTTAAGAGTATATCCGCCGATATTCACATTGTTTTTTACACCGGTAAGCACCCCTTTGAAGATGCCTAAATCCGCGCTTTGCCCGGCGAAATCTATATCGCCGGTTAGCTTATAAGAGTAAATACGCGGCGAATTTTGAAGCTTCTTTATGTTGTTTAGGTCCTTTAATGAGGAAATATTGTATTCCAAAACGGTATATTTCGCGCCCGCGCCAATTTCCGAGTTCGTACCCGATTTGTGCGAGCCGGAGAAAAGTCTTAAATCAATTTCCGCCGCGCCGTCGTCGTCGGGGTCGGAAATACTGACTGTATACGATTCCTCCGCAACGTTAAAGCGGATAGGCGTAATTTTATGCTCGGCTACTGTAAAATTGGCATCGACGCCGTTTTCGTCGTACAGACGGGATTTTGTATAATCTCCTCCGCCCTTGACGTTGTAAACCACATCGTCAACCGCGATTTTCAGGTCGCCGTCGTTGTATTGTAAATCGTACAATACGTCCGCCCATACGGTCGGAAGATTTTCATCCCCGTCGTCATTCTTTTTTTTGCACGCGGCAAAGGTGAGAAGGAACGACAATATCAACGCAACCGCCGACAATGTTAGTAAAAATTTTCTTTTCATTTTTAATTTTGCAGGTGTGACAATCGGTGTGTTATTGTCACTCCTTGTTTTGTGAATTAAACATTCAATATTGCCAATCTCTCATAACGCTCGAAGTCTACATCAATCAAAATGTTTCTTAGCTCGTCATCGGTCATCGAGGTGTTTCTGCCGTTTTCGTATAGCTTATCAACGGCTTCTTTCATTTTCGTAACCAAGGAATCCCTCTTATCTATTTTGTGTTCGTCGGTTAGTTTGAAGTAACCGTTAATCCAATACGCAATGCCTGCCGTGCCGCTTGCCGCATCAACCGCAACGAGCGGAGGACGGTTCAATAATTTGCCCGTATCGAAAATATTGTAAATTTCCGAGTCCTTTAATAATCCGTCCGCGTGAATCCCGGCTTTAGTAAGGTTAAACTGCGAGCCGACAAACGGAGTGCGCTGCGGAATACGGTAGCCTATTTTCCGCTCGAAATATTCGGCAATTTCGGTAATTACCGAAATATCCATACCGTTTGTCGTGCCCCTGAGCGACGCATACTCGATAACCATAGCTTCAAGAGGGCAGTTGCCGGTTCTCTCGCCGATGCCTAAGAGAGAGCAGTTAACGCCGCTTGCGCCGTATAACCACGCCGTTGCCGCGTTCGTGACGACCTTGTAAAAATCGTTGTGTCCGTGCCACTCGAGCATTCCGTTAGGAATATCCGCGTAGTGGTGGAGTCCGAAAATCAAACCCTGTACGCTTCTCGGCATTGCTGCGCCCGGGTACGAAACACCGTAGCCCAAGGTATCGCAAGCCCTTATTTTAATGGGAATACCCGCCTCGTCGCCTAATTCTTTAAGAGCCGCCGCGAACGGAATTACAAAACCGTAAAAGTCCGCACGGGTAATATCCTCGAAATGGCAACGGGGTTTTACGCCCAAATCCAACGCCGCTTTTACAATGCCGAGGTATTTATCCATGGCTTGCTTGCGGGTCAGGTGCATCTTTTTGAAGATGTGATAGTCCGAACAACTTGTTAAAATGCCCGTTTCCTTAAGCCCCATTTCCTTAACGAGCTTAAAATCGTTTTCGGTCGCCCGAATCCAGCTTGTAATTTCGGGGAAATCGAAGCCTAATTCCTGACATTTTCGCACCGCTGCTTTGTCTTTATCGGAGTAAATGAAGAATTCGCTTTGGCGAATCATCCCTTTTGGGCCGCCAAGGCGGTGCATTAAAGTGAAAATATCAACTATTTCGTCAACAGTAAACGGGGACATCGATTGCTGTCCGTCGCGGAAAGTCGTATCGGTAATCCATATCTCTTTGGGCGAACTCATCGGAACGGTCGTGAAGTTGAACACCGTTTTCGGAACGTCGCCGCTCCCGAATAAATCGCGGAACAAATGCGGCTCCGCGACGTCTTGTAGATTGTGGGTATAGTTATGTACCTCAATCAAATTTCTGCTTTTATTAAAAAATTGCTTTTCCTTCATTATTCTATTTCTCTTCTTTTATTTTACTATACATAGTGAGGTGGAATCAAAAACAGTAAACTTGCGTTCGTCGCCGTTAAAATTATTCTACAATCTCTATGTTTTGTTATTGTTAATCTTTTGTTAAGTTTGGATTAAATAACCAAATTTAATATTCTGTTTTTAACATACACAACCTTTTTCGGTTGCGCCTCACCGATAATTTCCTTTGCAAGCACCAAAACGGCGGTTTCGTCGCTGTCTACGGGGGCGGTGATTTTGCCTTTTAACTTGCCGTTGACTTGTACGGGGATAATTACCGTGTC
>JAISKW010000170.1 GCA_031260775.1 Christensenellaceae bacterium | reverse complement strand
CTCTATGAAGCCACGGGTAACCCGTGCGAAACCTCGATTAACGTTTGCTTTAAGTATTCAAAAATTGTTGAAACCGATTGCCTTGAAAACCCTATTGACGGGCAAAATATCGACTTGACCGCCTTGAAATTCGGCAAATTTGAATTGAGAACCTTCAAATTTCTATTTTCCGATACAAAATGAAGCAAATACGGCGGTGATGACCTCGTCGGAGGCGTTTTCGCCGCTCAATTCGGCAAGGCGCGCAAGGGCGGTATTTAGGAGCGCGCAAATAATATCCGTCGTGTAAAATTCAGCTTTTTCGATAATATCGGCAAGGGTTGCGTATGCCGCTTTCGCCGCGATTACTTGCCGCTCCCTCGTGAACGCGCCGCCTGCTTCGCTTACGGTCTTCAGGCGCGAATATATCAGCTTCTCTAAGTTTTCGATGCCATCGCCGCTTTTCGCGCTGACCTTAATATCTAAGGCAAAGGGCAGATTTTGCGTAATTTCCGCATCCGATTTGTTGCCGACGAGCAAAACGTTTTGCGCGGACACCGTGTTGTAAAGCTCTGAAAAATCCTCCGATAACTTAACGGACAAATCAAATATCAACAGAATTAAATCCGCACTTTTCAGTTCGCTTTGCGCCCGTTTAATGCCTTGCGTTTCGATTTCGTCGGTCGAGTTTCTGATTCCCGCCGTGTCGGACAAGGCAACCGTAATATCGCCGATTTTCAAATTATCCCTTAAAACGTCGCGCGTGGTGCCCGGGACGGCGGTTACGATGGCGCGGTTGTCTTTCAATAATGCGTTCAGTAAACTTGATTTGCCCGCATTCGGGCTACCTATAATTACAGCTTTGGGAACCTCATCGTAGCATTTTCCGCTATCGGTTTTCGGGAGCAACGCTTTCAAGGTTTTTAATGATTCGGAAATTTTCAAAAGGGAGGGGTCGCGCATTTCGGCGTTAAAGTCCTCGCCGTAATCCAAAATAACCTCAAGTTGAGCCTTTGCGCCGTATAGGTTTTGTTTAATATCCTCAAGCGTTTTGTGGATTTTACCCCCGGCAAGAGCGTTTGCCCGTTTCGCGCCGGTATCGGATTGCGCGTTGATAATATCGGCAATGCCTTCCGCTTCGGTTAGCGATAACTTGCCGTTGAAAAATGCGCGCATTGTGAACTCGCCGGGCTTTGCCGGGGTCGCGCCGTGCGTAAAAACGCCGTGCAGTACCGCACGGGTTACAGCCGTGCCGCCGTGGAATTGCAGCTCGCAAACGTCCTCGCCCGTATAAGATAGGGGGGCTTTGAAGTAAATACAAACGGCTTTTTCCTTAATGCCGTCTAAAATTAAATTGCCAACGCACGCGTAACGCGGCTCGAACGCGCGCTTATCTTTAGATGAAAAAACCTGCCGTGCCGTGTCTAATGCGGTTTCTCCCGAAATTCGCACAACGGCTATTGCGCCGCTCGTGTTTTGTGCCGTTGATAATGCCGCGATTGTTTGCATATTATGCCGGTATTTTTTGGTCGCCGAACTTAATCCAACCTGCTTTACGGAGAAGCTCCGAAACGCCGAGTGCAACGACAATGGGTATAACAAAATAGCAAATAATGATGCCAAAAACAATGTTTTGCGTCGGCACACCGTATGCTGTTGACTGTGCGATTGTATCGATTACGCCCACGAATCCGCTCGTGCCCATACCGCCGCCAGTCGCGCCGCAAAGGAGTTTGAAGCCGACCGTTGCAACCGGGCCCGCCACCGCGCTTGCCGCGATTGCCGGGATTAAAATGCGTGGATTTTTAACTAAATTAGGGATTTGAAGCATACTCGTGCCTAAGCCTTGCGCGATAAGTCCGCTCCATTTGTTCTCGCGGAACGACGCAACGGCAAAGCCGACCATGTGCGCCGCGCAACCCGCGCAAGACGCGCCGCCGGCGATTAAAATTGCCGGATAGCCGTCCGCGGTTAGACGAAGCATTTCGGGGTTTAATGCCGCTGCCGCCATAAGCGGACTGACGATGCTCACCCAAATTGCCGCCGAGGATGTCGGGAGCGTTAAAATTATGCCCATTGTAACCGCGATAAATATGCTCATAAAGAACGGTGTAAGCTCGGTTGCCGCCTCGATTGCCTTAGCAAGCTGTAAAATGAGCCAGTTTACCGGCCCGACAAGCGTCATAACGACAAGCGCGGCAACGATAATCGCGCCTAAGGGGATTAAAATAATGTCTAATTTTGTTTTGCCGGCATAGAGTTTTACGATTTCCGCAACGAAAATCGAGGTAATATACGCGCCTATCGGGTTGCCGATTGCGGTAGTCAGCGGCGACAGCGGACTGATTGCACCGTTTTGTAACGCCGCGCCGTTCGCGCCTATGAACCCTGCTACCATACACGCGAAAAGGGTTAATTTATCAACCTTCAGCGCGCGCGCAATGCCGGCTCCGATGCCCGCACCCATAAGAATTTTGGCGGCATTACCTAAAGAAATTATGAAATTCGCAAGCTTAATTGTGCCGTCCGCCGTCGCGTTATCCTTGATTAGGGTACCTATTTGCCCGATTATTGTACCCGCAATGAGGGTTGCAAACAGCCCGAGTGCCATTCCCGAAAAAGCGTCGATGAACCACCTTTTAGATAGTGTTTTTACCTTTTCAAGGATTGCATCTTTTGGCGGAAAAATTCGTCCGTCCTCTTCCTTTGTTGCATAGTATTCTATGTTCCTTTTCATTATGTATAATTCGTTACGATATTATATATTGAACGGGATAATTTCCTAAATTTTGCATTGCAACAAGCGGCGTAAGTTAAGCAAACTAACCGTAGGAGGTAAAATTATGAAATCCGGATTTATAATAGGCGCGGCAATAGGCTTTACTGCAGCCGCCGCACTTGCGAAGCACCCGTTAATGAAGCGCGCGGTAATACATGCATTTAAGTAGTGTGTATGTCGGTGTGTTCCGCTTTTCTTTTTAGGCGAAAGAAAAGCGGAAATGTTCTTTATCGGGCGTTAATACTCAAATTAGGGTATAACTCTCACCGAAAAATGAATATTAAATTAAATAATGACAAATAACGCACAAGTGATAACATAAGAGTGTGAGGGTTTATCTCGATAACAGTGCTACAACTAAGGTTGACGCTCGGGTGGTAGAAGCAATGCTGCCCTATTTTACCGATACGTTCGGTAATCCGTCTTCACTGCACGGCTTCGGAAGGGGAGCGTTAAAGGGCGTTGACGCGGCGCGCGATTATATTGCCGCATATTTTAACTGTCGTCCGAGCGAAATTTATTTTACTTCCGGCGCGACGGAGAGCAACAATTGGGTTCTTCGCGGCATAGTAGGCGCGTCGAACAACAAAATTAAACACATCGTCACAACCAATATCGAACATCCCGCTATCCTCGATACCTGCCGCGACTTAGAACGCGAGGGCGTTTTAGTTTCGTACATTAAATGCAACAACGAGGGCGTTGTTTCGGTTGAGGACGTCAAAAATGCCGTCACCGACAACACAATTTTGGTTTCGGTAATGGCGGCTAACAACGAAACCGGCGCGATTCAACCCATCAAGGAAATCGGCGCGTTCTGCAAAGCGGAGGGCATACCGTTCCACTCCGACGCTGTTCAGGCAATCGAGGCGTTGGATTTTGACGTTAACGAATTAAACCTTGATATGCTTTCGCTGTCGGGGCATAAATTCCACGCGCCGAAAGGCATAGGGCTTCTTTACTTGCGTTCGGGCGTTAAACTAAAAAAACTTATTACCGGAGGGCATCAAGAACGCAATCAGCGCGCCGGCACAACAAATGCCGCATTCATCGTCGCGCTTGCTAAGGGCTTGGAAATTGCAAAGGAGGAGCGCGAGGCAACAAACGCAAGATTGACCGTTTTGCGCGATTATTTTATTAAGCGTGCGCTTGCCGAAATCCCGTACTGCTATCTTAACGGCGGAATTACACATAGGCTTCCGAACAATGTTAATTTGAGTTTCGGCTTTATCGAGGGGGAGAGCATTTTGATGCTCCTTGATATTAAAGGCATCGCGGTTTCGTCCGGTTCGGCATGCTCGTCGGGTTCGTTAGAACCGTCGCATGTAATTCTTGCGCTCGGCGTTAAGGAAGAGCTTGCCCACAGCTCGGTTCGCTTTTCGCTCGGCAAAGATACGACAAAAGAAGAACTCGATTATACCCTTGAGGCGTTAAAGGAAAGCGTTGCGCGGCTTCGCGAAATTTCGCCGCTTTTTAATGTCCAAACCGGTACGGGTTCGTACGTATAAATTATATTGAAACCCGTTAAAGTAACAGGAATAGCAAAAAAAGCGGGAATCGTAGTTTCGGACGATATATTGTCGTTTGACGGAAACATTTTTACTGACGCTTTGGATTTAATTTACGCCGAGGGCAACGGACAAAGCGAGGTAATAATCAAAACCTCCGACGGCAGACGGCGCAAAATACTGTTAAAAGACGAAACGGGCGAGGGCTTCGGTCTGGATTTCGGCGAGAAAGGCGAGTTATCACCGCCGCGCGTTTGCCGTAATAATTGTGTGTTCTGTTTTGTTTCGCAACTGCCAAAGGGTATGCGCAAATCCCTTTACGTTAAGGACGACGACTACCGCCTATCGTTCGCCTGCGGAACTTATGTGACCCTCACGAACCTCAGCGAAGCCGACGAAGAACGCATCTTAAGATACAAATTATCTCCCTTATTTATTTCACTCCACGCCTCGAATAAAGAAGTCCGCTGTAAACTTTTAGGGCTAAAAAGCGAGCCGCGCGACTGCTTAAAGATAATCGAAGGCTTTGTCGCAAACGGAATTAAACTAAACCTGCAAATCGTTCTTGTCCCGGGCTATAACGACGGTGAAATTTTGCGCGAAACCCTGCAGTATTTGCTTGATTTAGGTGAAAATATTATATCCGTAGCAGTAGTACCCGTCGGATTAACCGCGCACCGCGAACGGCTCACCCCTCTAAAGCCGGTTGACGTAACCGTTGCAAGCGAATGCATTGCAATAACCGAAGAATTCTACAATAAGCGCGAATTTTTTGCCTTTTGCTCGGACGAAATGTACGAGATTGCGCAAAAACCCGTACCGAGTTTCGATTACTACGGCGATTTTTCGCAAATAGACAACGGCGTAGGTTTAATTGCAAAGTTCCTCAACGAAGTCACGGAGGCTTGCGAATTTTGGGAAGGCGGCCGTAAAAAAAAGGTCAAAATAGGCTTTATCACCGGCGTTTCGGGCGAAAGCAGTTTGAAAAAAGCCACCGAAATAATTAAAGGTAAATTCAAGAATTTTTCCTGCGACATTTTTGTTATCAAAAACAAATTTTTCGGCGAGACCGTCACCGTTTCGGGCTTAATAACGGGCAACGATATTATCGAACAATTAAAATCCGTTGATATGTCGCAATACGACAAGGTTTTAGTGCCGTCCGTTATGCTAAAAGAGTTCGAAACCGTATTCTTAGACGGAATGTCGGTTGCCGATATTTCGACCGCGCTCGGCGCGAACCTCGTTCCCGTTTTCGTGGACGGCGACGAATTGCTTGCCGCCGTTTTTGAGTAACGGACGGCCGCGCATTATTTCTCGTAAATTGTTACGTTTTTCACGGCGGTTTCGATTAAACCCGTGCAGTCCATTAACGCTTCGTATTTTTCGATGTCCGCAAGCTTGGGTTTGATTACCGGACGGTCGGGGAGGAACACAGTACAGCAATCCTCATACGGACGGATACTAATATCGAAGGTTTCGATTTTTTGCGCAATCGTAATAATTTCTTCCTTATCGAACCCGATTAACGGGCGCAAAACGGGGAGGTGCGTTGCGGCGTTCGAGCAGGTTATGCTTTCAATCGTTTGGCTGGCGACCTGCCCTAAATTTTCGCCCGTCACGAGCGCGGTTGCGTTTTCGTTTTTCGCAATGACGGTTGCGATTTTCATCATAAAACGGCGCATCATCGCTATCATAAACGACTCGGGGCACGCCCTGTGTATCGCATATTGAACGGGCGCGAACGGCACGGTAATAAGCTTGATTGCAGGGGCATAAGGCGCGAGCGCGGTTATTAAATCCTTGACCTTTTGGAGGGCTTGCGCGGAGGTGTGCGGCGCGCTTTCGTAGTGAACGGCAACGAGCTTAAGTCCGCGTTTGGCTACCATATATGCGGCAACCGGGCTATCAATCCCCCCGGACATTAAAATTACGCCCTTGCCGCCCGTTCCGTAGGGTAAGCCGCCCGCACCCTTTTCCTTGTCGGCAAAAACGTATGTGTCGCCCTCCTCGCGGATGTCAATATATATCTCGGTTTGCGCGTTGAAAAGGTCAACCTTGAGCGTCGGATTTTTAGCGTATACCGCCGCGCCGACTTCGGCGGAGAACTCCGTCGACGGCGTTTTGAATTTCTTGTCCGCACGGTTAACGGTAATGCGGAACGTGCCCGATTCGGGCGTTAAATTAAGCGCGGCGGCAAAGATATTTTCCTTTGAGGTGAGAACCCTTTCGCAAAGCGAAACGCTGCAGATGCCGAAAACTTTTTTTGTTACGGATAAAATTCTGTCGGCATTTTCGGGCGCGAAGTCCTTAACAATGGTTCTGTTACGGCTGCGCACAACGCTGCACGGTATAGCGGACAGCGCGCGTTTTACGTTGCCGATAAGCGCGCTTTCAAAGGATGCCTTGTTGTTGCCCTTAAGAAAAATCTCGCCGTGCCTTAAAATAATTACCTTGCCCATTGCCGAAAGCGAACCTATTGCGACAAAGGCGATAGTTCCACTCCGCTATTTTAACAAACTTGCCCGATTAAGCAACAAATTCGAGGTGTGGACAATGCGTGTAACGACAAGAATATACGGATTTTGGAAAAAAATATAGATGCGCATTACTTACAAGGTGTATAATCATAGATATGGAGAACATACGATGGGCGGTGTGCGGCTTAGGAGGTATTTCGCATACCTTTATGAGGGCAATCAAAAAAGTCGAGGGCGCGAGCGTTGTCGCTTGCGTTTCGTCGTCTAAAGAGCGTGCGGAGGCTTACAAACAAAAATACAAACTTGAGGCGGCGTACACTTATGACGAACTGCTGACCGCCAAGGATATCGATGCTGTTTATGTTTGCACGAATATGAACGTCCATTCGAAAAACGCCATAGCGTTCTTGAATGCTGGCTTCCCCGTGCTGTGCGAAAAAGCGTTGGCGACAACCGTTCAGGAAGCCGAGGCAATGTTTGCGGCGGCAAGGGCGGCAAACGTTCCGCTTATGGAAGCGATGTGGACGAGGTTCTTGCCCTGTACCGAAAAGCTTTTGGAGGTAGTGAACTCCAAAAAACTCGGCGAAATCCGCAAAATGAGCGGCGTTATGAACAACATTTTCCCGAAAAACCACCGCGTGTTCGACGTGAACAGGGGCGGCGGCACAATGCTCGATATGATGGTTTACAACGTTTCGTACGCGCATTTCTTGAAGGGCGTGCCCCAAAAGGTCGAAGCGAGGGGCGAGGTGCGTAACGGCGTAGACGTTACATGTGACCTTGATTTAACATATCCTGACGGCGCGGTAGCTTGCCTTGAAAGCTCGTCCGTGCCGAAAGCGTTTAAGTTCAGGTTTGAAATAAGGCTTGAAAAAGGGAAAATTGTAATTCCGCATTTCCATTGGGGAACGGGCTTTAAGGTCTACGGAAACGGGAAACGCGCCGCAACGGAGAAATACCGTTTTAAGTTCCCGAACTTTACCTACGAAATCAAGCACTTTAATAACCTGCTCAAAACAAAACAAACCGAAAGCCCCCTGCGCTCCCCGCAAGACACCTTGGAGGTTATGAGTATCTTAGAGGAAGCGAACAATCAATTAGGGGTTACATTCCCCTAAATATAAACACCGGACTTATCCGCAATACGGACACCGCGATGCTGAAGATTGATATGAATTGTTCAACTCTTGCGCTGTTTTATTGCTGTGATAAAATATATCACGTTAGCAGTCGGGCTATCGGAGTGCTAACAAATCAGGAGAATATATGAAACTAAAACCGATTTTTGATAAGGTTGTCGTACAACATTTGGAAAGTAAGGAGGCGACTCCGTCCGGGATTTTACTCCCCTCTAAGGCGCAGGAAAAAAGTCAACTCGCAAAAATTATTGCGGTAGGCGAGGGCGGCATCGTTGACGGCAAGGAAATTAAAATGGTCGTAAAGGTCGGCGAAACCGTTCTTTACGCTAAATACTCCGGCACGGACGTCAAAATTGACGGAGAGGAATTCGTTATCATTAAACAAGGAGATATACTCGCAATAGCGGAATAATTACATTATGGCAAAGCAATTTTTATACGGACAAGAGGCGCGCAAGGCGTTGGAAAAAGGCGTTAACGCCTTGGCCGACACGGTAAAATTAACCTTAGGGCCCAAAGGGCGCAATGTGGTTTTAGAAAAAAAGTACGGCTCGCCGCTCATCACCAATGACGGCGTCACAATCGCAAAGGACATCGAACTCAAAGACCCCTTCGAGAATATGGGTGCGAAGCTCATTCAGCAAGTCAGCATCCGCACAAACGACGTTGCAGGCGACGGCACTACGACTGCGGCGGTTCTCGCACAAGCAATCGTTGCCGAGGGCATCAAAAACGTTGCCGCCGGTGCGAACCCGATGGAGCTTCGCAAGGGCATCATCAAAACCGCCGAAATAGCAATCGATGAGCTAAAGAACATCTCCAAGGTTGTCACAAGCAAAGAGGATATCGCCTCGGTCGCTTCGATTTCGTCGGGCGACGAGGAAGTCGGACGCATAATTTCCGAGGCTATCGAAAAGGTCGGCAAGGATGGCGTCATCACGGTGGACGAGAGCAAAACAATGAAAACCGAACTCGTCGTCGTTGACGGTATGCAGTTCGACCGCGGTTATGTTTCCGCTTATTTGGCTACCGATATGGAGAAAATGGTTGCCGAAATCGCCGACCCGTATATTTTAATCACCGACAAGAAAATTTCGGTTATTCAAGAACTTCTCCCTATTTTAGAGCAAATTTACAAAGTCGGCGGCAAGCTGTTAATCATTGCCGAGGATATCGAAGGCGACGCGCTTGCGACCTTAATCGTCAATAAGTTAAAAGGGATTTTCCAAGTCGTTGCGGTTAAAGCCCCCGGCTTCGGCGACCGCCGCAAGGCAATTCTTGAGGACATTGCAACCCTCACCGGCGGCACGGTTATCAGCGAGGAGTTAGGCTTAGACCTAAAAACCACCGACGTAACGCAACTCGGCAGAGCAAAGCTCGTCAAGGTTGACAAGGAAAACACGACAATCGTCGGCGGCGCGGGCGACCAAAACGCCATTGCGGGCAGAGTCGGCGCAATCAAGGAGCAAATTAAGGTCGTTACCTCCGATTACGACCGCGAAAAGCTGCAAGAGCGTTTGGCAAAGCTTGCGGGCGGCGTTGCGGTCATTAAGGTCGGCGCGGCTACCGAGGTTGAACTAAAAGACGTCAAGCTTCGCATCGAGGACGCCTTAAACGCCACGAAGGCTGCGGTTGCGGAGGGCATTGTTCCCGGCGGCGGCATTGCCTTAATTTCCATCATTAAAAAGGTTGAAAAGGCAATCAAGTCCTTTGCGGGCGACCAAAAAACCGGTGCGAACATTGTTCTTAAGGCCCTTGAAGCCCCTCTACGCCAAATCGCGGCGAACTGCGGTATTGACGGCGGCGTTGTCGTTTCGGAAGTCAAAAAGTCTTCGAAAGAAAACTACGGTTACGATGCGGCGAAAGATGTTTTCTGCGATATTGTTAAAGCCGGCATTATCGACCCCACGAAGGTCACGAAAAGCGCGCTTGCGAACGCGGCGTCCGTTGCGGCTACCCTCCTCACGACTGAGGCTCTCGTTGCCGACATCCCTGAACCTCCCGCTCCCATGTCTCCTCCTCCCGGCGCGGGCGAGATGTATTAGAGTTTTTTAATGGTGGGTTTTTTCGGGGAGGGGGAACGCTTTTCTGAGAAAAGCGATTCCCCTCCCCGAACCCCTCCCCTTTGAAAAGCTGGTTCAGGGGAATGTTTTCCG
>JAISKW010000168.1 GCA_031260775.1 Christensenellaceae bacterium | reverse complement strand
ATAACGATGTATTGTTCGTTTTTTGAACGCTCCATTATGTAGCTGCCGATGCGCGGTACTTTTTCGATATCCAAAGCCGCATCGGACTCGTCAAAAATTACGAACGGCGCGGGGTTCGCGTCGGACATTGCAAATATCAAGCAGTTCGCAATAAGCGCGCGCTCGCCGCCCGAGTATCTGTGGATATCCAATTCCGTTTCGTTCAGCTTAACCTTCCGGATGATATCGGAATAGAGGGGGTTCAGGGGTTCGTCTAAGAAAATATCGCCGCAGCTTGTGATTTTTGCTCCCGGCTTATTAAGCATACGTTCGCACTCGGAGCGGAAATAAACCTGAATTTTTTCAAACTGACGTTTGAATTTATCCGCGGCGTCGCTCATTATCAGCTCCTTTTGCGCGGCGGTTTTTTCCTTAACGTTTTTTGTTTCGACAAGCGCGTTATATTCCTTTTCGTAGCTTTCTTTGCGCGCATTGTACGATGTTTCGGCTGTTTCGTTGACCGCGCCGATGTTGCGGATGCGGTTTTCCAAACTCTTTAACTGCTCCTCGATGGTTTCAAGCGAGTAAACATACCCTTCAAGTTCAACAATAGGAGTTGCCTCCTCCAAATATGTAAGCGCGTCGGCAAGCGAAATGATATCGTATTTTTCAACCTCACCGAATGTGTTGGAGTTATCCTCGTTGAGGCGTTCGATTTGCGCGCGAGCAATTTCGCGAACCTTTTCGAACTGATTTTTCTTGTCTTTAACCTCGTCGATTTCGATACTTAATTGGACAAGCGAAAGGGCAATTGTAGCTAATTTAGCGGCGTAATCGTCCGATTCGGCTTTCAATTGTTCGTATTTTTCCTTGTCCTCCGAGGTGAAAGCCACCTGTGCGGACTTAACCTTGATGTTCTCATAAGATGCCGTAAACTCTTTAATACTTTCTTCGGAAGCAATTAACTCCTTTTTTGTTTGCGAAATGACGGTTTGCATTTTGCTGAGTTCGGCGTTGTTTTCTTTGTTTTGAATCTCTGCGGCCTCGGCGGCATCCTTTGCAGTTGTCTTGTTGTTCCGCGCGGTGCTGGATGCGGATTCGGCAATGACTAATTCCTGCTTTGCGAGCTGTTGAATTTCCGCTACGGTTTTCGTATCGCCTCCGGAGGAAGGAAGCATCGATAATCGAGCTTCCGCGTCCTTAATTTTTTCGTTCCTAACGCCTATTGCCGCTTTGAGTTCTTCAATCTTACGGGACAGTTCGGCAATAGGTATGTTGTAATTACTGTTGATAAAATCAACCGCGTTTTGTTTTTCGGCGTTTGCGGCAACAAGTTTACCTTGCAGACTGAACTTTGTACTGTTTAAGGTTTCAAGTAAATTGCTTGCGTTTGTCTTTGCTTTTAACGCTTCGTTTGCCGCCTTTTCGCACCCCTCCGCCCGGGCAAGAAGCGACGACTCGCTCTCGGTTAGGGTGCTGCTTACGCTCTTGTACTTGCTTTGCGGCTTTTGCGTACTGAACGAACCTCCGCCGCCCGCATAGAAAACTAAGCCGTCATACGATACAATCGGGTGTTTGAAATTGGTTGCTTTGCCTATATCGCGCGCGCCGTCGTCGGTTTTTACAACGATTAGGTTGCCGAGAAGCGAGTTTACAACGTTTTGATAGCGGCTGTCCTTTATGCGTACAAGCTCCGAAGCGACGCCCTCGAAGTCGTCGAATTCTTCAAGCGTTGAGTACATTGAATCGTCCACAAACCTTTCTTTTACCGTGTCCGCGCCGAAGGTTCTTACCGTTACACTGCGGTAATCTCCGCGCTGAATGAAGCGTTTAACCTGCGGAACGTCTTGGTTGCGTTTTAATATAACAGCGTTATATTGGGGCCCTAAAAACTGGATAATGGCGTCCAAAAGCGACTCGTTCGGGGTCGTAATTAAATCACGGAACGGCGACACGACAAGGGAAGAAACCTCGGGGTCGTTTTTGATATTAGCAAATATTCTGGAGAACGTATCGTTTTCGTCGTTTTGAGAGGACTCACCGCTTTTGAAATTTTTTACGCGCTGCGCTTTATCGCGGGCATCTCTCGCTTGAGTCATATAATTGCCGTAGTCCTCAATCGCCTTATTTTTTTCTTCGGTTGCTTTGATAATTTCCGCCGCGTTCGAATCAACTTGGCGTTGAAAGCCCTCGGCTTTATGTACCGCCGACTCATACTCGCCGTTTTTCTTTGCCTTGTCGCGCTCGGTCTTTTGAATTTCGCCCTCGATGTCGGAAATCTTTTTTGTATCGTCCGCGTTTTCAATGCGGAATGCGTTAATTTGCTTGGAAATTTGTGTGCTGCGCGAAATTTTCGCATTCGAATCGCCCGTCTCCTCCATAAGACGCGAGGCCTCGTCAACCGCTTTGACCTTAGTGAGGTAGTTGTCCTCAGCGCGGGAGAATGCAAGCAACGCTTTGTCATAAGCGTCTTTTGTGTCGCGTGCGTTTTTTTCAAGAACCGCCACGCGCCCCTCACGGTATTCGACATCCGCCTCGGCGTTTATAAGCCATTCGGTGTCCTTTTTGTGCTTGGCGGTGAGGTTAATAATTTGTTGTTCGTACGAGCCGAGCGAGCCTGCACCCTGCATAAAGCCCTCTTCTTTAATCCGCTTGTCGTTTAATTTTGAAATTTCGGCGTCGTTTTCGAGTTTTTTACCTTTAATATCGCGCTCGTCAGCCTCTAAATTCTTTTTGTTTGTAAGGAGTTCGACGAGTTTGACTTCGCTTTCCGTTGCACCCGCATCCGCCTCGTTAAATGAATCTTGAGCCTTTGTCAGCTTGCCGTCGAATGCCTCAACCTTGTTGGCGAAATGCTTGATGCTGAGGAATTTCTGTTTTTCCTGCAAACGCTTTTTGCGGTTGAGCTTTTCGAGCTCCTTTTCAGCGTTTTTTAATTCATCTCCTAAAAGCTCACATTGCGGTTCTTTGCTTTTGATTTCGGCTTCCGTATCGGCTAAAACCTTATTGAACGCCTTGATTTTATCTTTCGCTTCGGCAACGTTGGCAACGTTATCGAAAGCCTTTCTGCGCTTAATGCGGCTGTCGGAATCGTCCTTTGCCACGAGCTCGTCAACGCGCTGTTGGGGTACGAAGCTGTAGCCGTCACGCCCGACGCCCGACTCGGCAAATATTGCCAAAACCTCGGACGAGCGGACTAAACTTTTTTTGTATTCAATCGAGTCCTCGGCAGGGTATTCCAATTGACCGTTGACCTCTTTGACCTCGAAAACGCGGTATTGATTACCCTTGTCAATTTCGTAAAGACGCGAAACCGCGAGAATTTTGTTGCGGTAATCGCGGGTAATTTCGCCGTTGTCGGGATTGGTTTCGTAATATGTAGTGAAACGGTTGTTGCGGTTGTCGATAGTAACGACGACCAAAGCCTTTGCGGCGTTTTTGCGGCGCGCGCCTTCGGGAGCGCGGTAGAGGAGGTCTGCGGATTTTGTGCCGTCGCGAAGCTCGGAGTTTTTACTTCCGAACACCCACTTGATAGCCTCCATGAAACTTGACTTGCCCGCGCCGTTTTCGCCGACGACGCAAGTCGCCATCTCGGTGAAATCAACGGTGGTTCTGACAGGGCAGGACATGAACCCTTCCATAGTAACTCTCAATAGTAACGATGCCATATTTTTCTTTTCGTTTATTTTCGCCGTTTTCAGCGCGTTAAACAGAACAGGACATAATTATCCTTATTCTAAAGCATAATACAATTATTTGATTTTTTCGTCAAGAATAAATTCGCTCCGAAAAATTTATTTTTTTCAATGTCGTTGTATAATATTTCTATTGCGGCAACAAGTGTTGCCGTCCAAACGGCGTGGTAACAAAAACCTTTTTATTGGAAATTTGCAGCGAGGAAATTCCGGCGCAGTATATTGCAAAAATGGCGGACAGCTTTAAGGCTAATGCCGAAAAGCTTCTTAAAGAAATCAACCTTTCTTTTTCTTCCGTCCGTGTGGTTTACTCCCCCCGACGTCTTTCGCTTTTGGTGTACGGTCTAACCGCAACCCAACAGGACGTTGTAAACGAAGTTAAAGGCCCTGCTCGGGTTGCGGCGTTTGTAAACGGCGAACCGTCAAGGGCACTTCTCGGGTTTTTATCGCGATACAACCTTGCGCCCGAGGACGTGACGTTTAAGGTTATCGGCAATGCGGAATATTGCTTTATTACCGACACAGTCAAAGGCAAGAGCGCAACCGAGGTTTTGAAAGCTCAAATTTTACCGCTTATCAAGTCGATTTACCTCCCTAACGCGATGCGCTGGGGCGATTACTCGTTTGAATTCGTCCGTCCTATCCGCTCGTTCACCGCGCTTTTCGGCGACGAACCCATTGCGTTCGAAACGGAATTTGCAAAATGTACGCCGTTCACACGCGGACACCGCACATTATCTAACAAGAAAATTAAAATTACTTCCGCGGACGATTATATTAAAACTCTCAAGAAAAACAGCGTTATCGTTGAAGCGGACGAGCGCAAGGCGTTAATCTTAAAGTTAATCGCAGATTACGAAGCCGAAAAGAAAGTAAAAGTCAGCGTTCCCGAGGACTTACTGCACGAGGTAACGAACCTTGTTGAGTTCCCGACGCTTATCGAAGGGAAGTTCCCAAAAGAATTTTTGTATCTCCCTGCCCCCGTTATCACCACACCTATGGAAACGCAACAACGCTATTTCCCCGTGTTTAAGGGCGGCAAGCTTACGAATTCGTTTATCGTTATCCGTGACGGCGGCACGGAGTCAATCGACAATGTACGGCACGGCAATCAGAGAGTATTGAACGCGAGGCTGTCGGATGCGAAATTCTTTTATGAGGACGATAAAAAAACAACACTATCCGAAAAAGCCGAAAAGTTAAACCGCGTAATATTTCAAGAAAAAGTCGGCTCGTATGCCGAAAAACAACAGCGCGTTAAAGCAATCGCCGATATCGTAATCAAGCTTTCGGACGGATTGTCCGTTAAGGAATATCCGCAAGAACTATCCTCCGTTCTGAAAGCGGATTTAGTTTCGGCGGTCGTAAAAGAATTCGCCGAAGTACAAGGAATAATGGGCGGCATTTACGCGGAAGACGAGGGCTATCCGTCCGAAATTGCGGCGGCAATCGGAGAGCAATACCTCCCCGTTAAAGCCGGCGGCGAGTTGCCGAAAACGATTTTAGGCGCGCTCACCGCAATAGCCGACAAAGCGGATACCGTATTCTCTCTGACGGCTGCAGGGTTCACCCCCACCGGTTCGCAAGACCCGTACGGACTTCGCCGCTACATTATAGGCATTGCCGCAATTCAAAAAGCGTTCGGTTTATCGTTCTCGCTATCCTTATTACTTGAAAAGGCGTTGCCGCTTTACAAAAATATTTTAGGCGGTACGGACGAAGCGACCTATACGGCTTCAGTTTGCGCGTTTATCAAAGCCCGGTTGAAAGCTATTATCGAAGAAGAATTCGGCGTTGATTATATCAGCGAATTGGACGACACCCTGAACATTTGCGAAACGACCGCGAAGCTTAACGAGATTAAAACAATCGAGAGCACGGCGGCTTACGAGTTATTTGTGCAAACCCGTTTGCGTTTACAAAAAATATCGCAAAATAAGGAAAGCTCGGGGAATTTCGACCCCAACCTTTCGATTTGCGAGGACGAAGAGGCGGCTTATGCGTTCGGGCACCCGAAATTCGCAAAAGGGTACGCGGAATACGTGAATTCCGTGCAAACGCTTTGTTCCGCCCTCAATAAGTTTTTCGATAACAATATGGTTCTTTGCGACGATTTGACGGTTAAAAATAACCGATTATTATACATTAAAGAGTTGCTCGTGCAATTCAATAAAATTTAGACAACATGTTAAAAATAGGTATCATCGGTGCCGGAAGAATCGGCAAGGTTCACGCGGAAAGCATATCGAAGTATGTTAAGGGCGCGGAGGTT
>JAISKW010000128.1 GCA_031260775.1 Christensenellaceae bacterium | reverse complement strand
AGAGTGACATATTTTCGCGGACGGATTCCTCTCCCGAGGGCTTAACTCAAGAGCAAGCCGAGGCGCATACCGAAGAACACGGCGCAAATGTGATTACCGCAGGCAACCGCAACACCGTTTTCCATAGACTTTGGAGCGCGGTTGTAAACCCGTTCAATATCGTTTTAATCATAATCGCAATAGTTTCGCTGTTTATGGACGTAATTTTTTCGTCCAAGCCCGACTATGTGACGGTTATTATCATCTTTTCGCTTGTCGTACTTTCAAGCGGAGTAGCGTTTGTGCAAAGTCAACGCTCGAACGCCGCGGCGGAAAAACTCAAAAAAATGATTTCCAATACCGCCACGGTACTCCGTGACGGCGCGTTTGTCGAAATTTCGATGTCCGAAATAACCGTCGGCGATATTGTAAAACTTTCGGCGGGCGATATGCTCCCCGCGGATATTCGATTTTTAACGACAAAAGACACCTTCGTCGCCCAAGCCGCGCTTACGGGTGAATCCGCGCCCGTTGAAAAGTTCGGCGAGGCAATGATACGCGGCGGCGAGTCGGTTACCGGGCTTCCGAATATCGGCTTTATGGGCGCGAATATCATTAGCGGCAGCGCGACCGCCGTCGTTATCGCCGTCGGCAACGATACCTATTTCGGGTCAATGGCGAAGTCCTTGTCGGGCGACAGGGCGAAAAACAGCTTCGAAAGGGGAGTCGGGTCGGTCAGTTCTTTGCTTATCCGTCTAATGGTCATTATGGTGCCGGTCGTGCTGTTAATCAACGGCTTCACAAAAAAAGACTGGGCATCCGCGCTTCTGTTCGCCGTGTCGGTCGCCGTCGGCTTAACCCCCGAAATGCTCCCCGTAGTAATGGCTACAACGCTTGCTAAAGGCGCGGTCGCAATGTCTAAGCATAAGGTTATAGTTAAAACCTTAGGCGCGATTCAAACCTTCGGCGAAATGGACATCTTATGTACCGACAAAACCGGCACGCTTACCGACGACAAAATTATTCTTGAAAAATACCTCAGTCCCTTAGGCGAGGACGACGAGAGGGTGCTTGCCCATGCCTACCGCAACAGTTTTTTCCAAACGGGGCTAAAGAACCTTATGGATATGGCAATCATAAACCGCGCGGAGGTTAACGGTTTAAGGGACAGCCTGAAACGGTTTACGAGGGTGGACGAAATTCCGTTTGACTTTGTCCGCCGCAGAATGAGCGTCGTTTTATCCGACGGCACGGGGAAACGCCAATTGATTACAAAAGGCGCGGTTGACGAGATTTTATCGATTTGCACTTATGTTGAAATTGAAGGCAAGATACTGCCTTTTGGCGACGAAATGCGCGCCGCCACGCGCAAAACTTACGAAAAGCACAACACCGAGGGGCTGCGTGTTATCGCGGTTGCGCAGAAAAACGAAGTGCCCGCCGCCGATATTTTCGGAGTAAAGGACGAAGCCGAAATGGTTCTAATCGGCTTTGTAGGGTTCCTTGACCCCCCTAAAGAGAGTGCCAAAACCGCAATTGAGGGTTTACGGCAGCGCGGAATCCGCAGCGTTGTTTTAACGGGCGACAGCGAGGGCGTGGCGGTGAGGGTATGCGAAAAAGTAGGCATTGCCACAAGCATTGTTCAGAACGGAAACAATGTTGAAAATCTCTCCGACGAGGAACTGCGCGAGGCGGTAAAGACGTGTGATTTGTTTGCAAAATTATCGCCGAACCAAAAAGAACGGGTAGTAAAGGCATTCCAAGCGAACGGGCATACCGTCGGGTATATGGGTGACGGAATTAACGACGCGCCGCCCTTACACGCCGCCGACGTCGGAATTTCGGTTGATAACGCGGTGGATATTGCCAAGGAAACAGCGGATATAATCCTCCTTAAAAAGGACTTAAACGTACTTATCGAGGGTGTAGTCGAGGGGCGCAAGACTTTCGGCAACATAGTAAAATACATCAAAATGGCGGCAAGCGGAAACTTCGGCAATATGATTTCGGTTGTAGTTGCGAGCATCTTTTTGCCGTTTTTGCCGATGCTCCCCGTGCATATTTTGGTGCAAAACCTTTTAAGCGATTTTTCGCAAATGGGAATACCGTTCGACAGCGTGGACAAGGAGTACCTCCAAAAGCCGCGGAAGTGGGAAACGCGTTCGATTAAATCGTTTATGTGGGTGTTAGGGCCGATAAGCTCAATTTTTGATATATTGTGTTTTATCGTGTTGTGGTTTGCAATACTGCCCAAATCCGGGTTGGAGATGAACTCGCCCGGGGCGGCGGCGTTGTTCCAATGCGGTTGGTTCGTGTTCGGCACGGTGTCGCAAGTATTGGTTATCCATATGATACGCACGTCGAAGCTGCCGTTTATTAAAAGTAAACCCTCGCGCGCGTTGCTGTTGTCTACGCTGATAATCGCCGTAGTCGCCGTCGTTATCGGCTTTACAAAGGTCAGTATCGGTATAGATTTAACGCCGCTCCCCGTGCTTTTCGTACCGTACCTTGTGGTTTTGCTTGTTTTATATATCATCTCCGCGCAGCTTATCAAAAAACTGTACGTAAAGAAGTTCGGCGGGTGGCTGTAGTAAGGGTATGGACAATCAGCGTAATAAAAAGGCTTAAATAATAAGGGTTTTGACGGTGAAATTCACGTTTATAAGTCGTTCCGGGCGGCGCAAGACGCCCTTCCGGACACGCTGAAAGCGCAGCCGTGCTGTCTTTAGCGGCGGTTTTTACGGTTTTGTATTATACCGTCTATAAAAACGCGGTCATTTTCTCTCTTATGGTGACGTTTGTCACGATGGCTTATCATTGCATTTACCGAATTCTGATATCGCTTACCGTGCCGTTAGTGCAAAAACGGGGCTGGTTGAACGAAAACGGACTGTATTTTAGAGAAAAAAAGTTTGAAGCGAAGCTTTATAAGCTTTTAAGGGTAAAGGCGTGGAAGGATAAGTATCCCGTATACGGCGACAGAAACACGTTTCAAGTTAATGGCAACCTTCGGAAACCTATTGATACGATTGTGCAGATTACGATGAGCGCGGAGTTAGTCCACGCGTTAGGCGCGCCGCTCGGCTTTTTATCCATATTACTGTGTTTTTGGACGCAGGTATACGGTTGGGATATCGCCGTCTTTGCCGTCACCGCAACCGTTGCGGCAATCGTTGAGATATGCCCGCTGATGATACAAAGATATAACCGCCCGAGATACATAAAGTTGCGTGAAATAATAAAGAAGCGCGAGCAAGCAAAAACGGTGCGAATAACGGATAATTGATATTACGGGTGTTAATTAATCAGCGATTACTTAAAAACCCTTCGGATTCCGGAGAAGCACGGGGTTGTTCGGGAACGGGTTTAATAATATAATATTAACAGATACCTTTGCGGTTGTTTTTTTGCGACCGCGAAAGTCAAAATCAACATGGGGAATATTAAAGAACCGAAAAACTTATCACCGAGAATTAAATTTTTGCGCGATTACTACTTCAGCGGCATTGACCGCAAATGGAACAACGAGTGGAAGCCGTTCACTATCGGCACACCGTGGGACTACAACTACAACGAAATGACGTTTTATGTTGTTCCCGAAACCTACTCGTTCTTCGAAACCTTCGGCAGGGGGCTTATCCAAGGCGCGCGCAAGGTCGAACCGCCTAAAGACTTGTTCTCGCGCTCAATCGCCGAACGCCGCGCGTGGATTATCAACGAAATCATCGTAAACCAAGTACCGCAAGACATTCTCCCGGGAGAGCTTGTCGCCGGCGCGAACTTCAACATCATCGCAAGCCACTGTCTTTCAAAGGAAGAACAAGCCGAAAAAGATAAATTAATCACCGACAAAAAAACCGGACTCCGCAAAGATACTATCGAATTCCACGACAGAGGCTTCGGCAACTGCGGCCCTACAAACGGTCACTTATTACCGAACTACGAATATGCCGTAACAAAGGGTTGGAAGTTTATTAACGCCGACTTAAAAGCTAAATATGCCGCTCTCTCCGACGCCGACAAAAAAGGCGCGAAGGGCGGACAACTCCGCGCAATGATTGTTGCAAGCGAAATGCCCAAAAATCTTGCCGAAAAATATGCCGATTTAGCCGCAAAACAAGCCGCCAAGGAGACCGATGCCGTCCGCAAAGCCGAGTTACTCAAAATGGCGGAAAACCTAAAAATCGTTCCGTGGGAAGCCCCCACCGATTTTTGGCAGGCAATTCAAACGCTGTGGCTGACCCACATGCTCGTTATGACCGACGAAAACTATCCCGGTCCCGGACTTTCGTTCGGCAGAATCGACCAATACTTGCTCCCTTATTACGAAGCATCGATTGCAAAGGGCGAGAGCCGCGAGTTCTTGAAAGACATTTTGAAGTGCTTCTGGATTCACTGCAACACCGCTTACGACGCAATGATTCGCGTGGGTATGGACCAAGGCATCACGGCAGGCTACGGACAGCTTTTAATGCTCTCCGGCTTAGGCGCGGAAGGCAAGGACTTGACCAACGACTTAACCTACTTCTTCCTTGAGGTTATCGACGAAATTTCGCCGATGCTTGAGCCTAAACCGAACCTCCGTATTCACCGCAACTCGCCCGAAAAACTTTTGGACGTCGCTTGCGAAATGATAGCGGGCAGCCAAGGCGCGCCGTTCTTGCTTAACTTTGACGAGAGGTCTATGGCGGGTATGATGTTCGAGGGCAACTTCAACAACAAGTTTGCCGACCTTAAGAAACTCATCAACAAGGACAACGTTTACGACTATGCGTCGGTAGGCTGCCTTGAAAACACAATGGTCGGCAACGACCGTTCGCACACCGTTGACGTTAACCTCAACCTCTTAAAGGCAATGGAGTTAACCTTAGGCAACGGCACCGACCTTGTCGGCTACAAAGACGCGCTTTGGGGCAAAACCTACAAGCCGTTCGAGGGCATCAAAACCGGCGACCCTAACGCGTTTACAACGTTCGAACAATTCTATGCGGCATTCAAAACGCAGGTTAAGTTCTGCATTGAGAAAATCGTAAAACAATACAACAGAGGCGATGACGTCCGCCGCCGTTTCCTCCCGACCCCATACCTTTCGTGCTTAGTCAAAGGCTGCGCGGACAAGGGCAAGGACGTAACGCAAGGAGGCGCGGAAATCAGCTTTGTAACAATCGAGGGTGTTACCTTCGCAACGACGGTCGACTCGCTTTTGGCGATAAAATACCTCGTTTACGACAACAAGGATTGCACCATGGCGGAACTAATCTCCGCGCTTAAAGCCAACTGGGTCGGCTACGAGGTCTTGCGCGCGAAAGCCAAAAACAAAGCCCCTAAATACGGACGCGACGACACCGTTGCCGATGCTCTCGCTCAAGAATTTATGAATTTCTGGGCACTTGAGGTAACCAAATATTACACCAACACCGGTCACCAATACCGCGGCGGAATGCTTTCCTGGAACTACTGGGTAGCCGACGGCTACGTATTGTGCGCCTCCCCCGACGGTCGCCAAAGAGGAAGCTTCCTCTCGAACGCTATCTGCCCCTCCAACG
>JAISKW010000120.1 GCA_031260775.1 Christensenellaceae bacterium | reverse complement strand
TGATGAGGAAAAATCAAAATGAGTTCAGATACATTTAATGTAAAAATCAGCACGAAAGAGCGGCTAATGTTTTCGTTAGGCGACTTTTTCGGGGGCGCGGGAGGGCTAATTACGGCGGTTTATGTCGTGTATTTGGCACTAAACGGCTTATCGCCCGGCTATGCCGCGCTGATTGTAATGCTTGTGCGCATTTGGGACGCGGTAAACGACCCGATTATGGGCATTTTAAGCGACAATACGCGTACAAAATGGGGGCGCAGGCGACCGTACTTGTTCGCAGGCGGCATTCTTATCGTCTTTTCGTTCGCGCTTTTGTTTTTGCCGCTCTATAAACTGCAAAATTCTAACCTCAAATTCGTGATTTACCTTGTCGGATATTTCGTGTATTCCACCGTTTCGACGATAATCGCCGTGCCGTATCAAGCGATGTTGACCGAGGTCACGGGAGATGCGGACGAGCGCAACAAGATTAACACAATGAGGTTGATTTTCTCGCTTGTGTCGTCCGTCGTTTCGGCAGGCGTGCCGATGATTCTTATCGAGTCTCTCCAAAAAGGCAAAATAGGACTTGAACCGTTCGCGTATCTAATGATTTTCGGTTTCGGTTCGCTGTATATGATTCCGCTCATTTTGTGCGCCGTCGGCACAAAGGAGAGAATAGATATTCCGAAAGAGAAAATGAAATTTTCATTCAAGGCGTTCATAAAGCCGCTGAAATGCAAGTCGTTCGCGCTGCTTGTTATTATGTATTTTACCGCGTTCACTTGTATGGATTTGATAACAACAAACATAATTTATGTGGCAAACTACGGTCTAAAGTTCCAATTCCCCTCGTTTTTGATTATCGCAATAATAATGGTCTCGTACGCGGCAACCATACCTTTCCACAACAAAATGCTAAAAAAGAAGTCCAAAGCGTACCTGTTCAGGTTGGGAATTCCTCTTTATATCGTAGGAATTATTATGCTTTGTCTGTTCCCCACAAATTTTCCGGGCTTTTTAGTGTTCCCCATTGCGGTTATCGTCGGGCTTGGAATGGGCGGCTGTCAACTGATGCCGTGGTACATATTCCCCGAGGCGGTGGACTTAGGCGAGCTTAAATTCGGCGAAAGGAATGCCGGGTCATTCAGCGGAATTATGACATTTATCCGCACCGCAACCTCGGCAATCGCCATAGGAATTTCGGGCTGGATACTTGAATTAACCGGCTTTAAGCCTCCCGTTGCCGACCATATTACCGGGCTTGTGGAAGAATTTGAGCAAACCGATACCGCTGTTTGGGGTCTTAGACTTGTTATTATGGTTCCCGTAATTCTGTTAATCGGCACGGCGTTCTTTGCCGCGTCGAAGCTTAAAATTTCACCCGAAAGGGCGCGCCTCGTATCGAAAGCGTTGGCAGTTAGAAACGGCGGCGACCCCCTCACCGAGGAGGAAGAAGCAGAGCTTGAACTCGTCAAAAAGGAGTGCTTATGACAAAAACCTTATCGGACGGCGCAATAATTATCGCCGCACCTTTTTTTGAGCGCGTGCCTTATGACGTCGGCAACAAGCTTCTCAATGCGCAGTTCGACGGCAGAGGCAACATCACCCGCTATGCCGTCATAAACAAGTTCGAAGCGACCGACGGCGTGAGTATGATTTATTCCGTAAACGGCGCGCCGCTCAGTTACTCCGAAGAAAAGAAAGTGACCCTCGGCGGTCGCAAAATAGGAATTGAGTTTGCCGTAAAGGAAGCGGACATAAATATTTCGCAGTTTTTGTCCGAAGCGGACAACGCGGTAATTACGCGCATCAAAATTGCGGCAACCGAGGATATTAAATTCGAGGCGGCGGTGAATTTAGGCGTTAATTACACTTCGTATATCGAACAGCTTTTTATGAGCCGTTTTTCGCTGAAAACGATAATAAAAGCGGTTGGCGGTTTATTAAAAAAGCACATTGTCCGCGGCGAAAACTTCATAAGGAGCAGCCTTTTAGGTGATTATTATATTGATTTCGCCTCAAACTGCGTAATGACGCCGCTTGAAAAAAACCCGTTTTTTCAGCACCAGTTCAAAATAACCGCCGAAATAAAAAAAGGCGAAACCAAAACCGTTGACCTCATTATGAGCAGCGGCACGCGCTACGACTTTTCCTTTGCCGACGTTTTGAAAATTCTGCCCGAAATTGAAAAATACGAAGCTGCCGCCGATGCGTATTTTGCCTCATTAAAAAGCCCCGCCGCCGAAACGGAAACGGAAAAAGCACTTTACGCAAGCTGCTTAAACTGCGCTCTCGGCAACTACAAGGAACGCGGTTTGTTCAAAGGTTTTCTTGCCGGGCTTGTGTACCAATTCCCCGCGCGCACATATTTCCGTGACGGCTACTGGACGTGCCTGCCCGTCCTCGCCGTCCGCCCCGATTTAGTGCGGAACGAAATTTTGACCTTAGCGCGCGGAATTGGCAAAAACGGCGAATGCCCCTCGGCGGTAAAATATAATTTCCGCAATTACTGGGGCAACCATTACGACTCGCCCTCGTTTTTCGTGATTCTCATTTACGACTACATCTCACACACAAAGGACAACGGCATTCTGTCCGAAAAAATAGGGAAGCGCACCGATTTAGATTTGGCAATTGCGGTAATCGAACGCCTGAAAAAGGAAACCGATTCTACGGGTTTACTCGTAAAAGGCGGCGAGTACAACCGCCGCGACTGGTGCGATAATGTTTTTCGCGGCGGCTATGTTACCTACGATGAAGCACTCTACGCGCGCGCGCTGTACGCTCTTTCAACCTTTACAAGCGGCGAAACTTCGACGTCTTACGCTAATCTATACGAACGGGTAAAAACCGCCTTGAACACTGAGCTTTGGGACGAAGGAAAAGGCTATTTTATCAATTTTAAGGACGGCGACAAGACCGAGGACAACCTCTCAATCGACACCGTTGTAGTCGCGCTTTACTCCTTAACCGCACCCGAGCGCGCGGTTTCAATGCTTAAAAAGATGGAAAGTATGCTCGAAAGCGCGAATAACAATGAGCAAACCGCCGGCGATTTCGGCGTTCTTTCGGTATATCCTTTTTATAAAAACCCCGATTCGATTGTTTTCAAAAGTTCCCTCCCCTACAGCTACCACAACGGCGGCGATTGGCCTTACCTTTCCGGCGCGTACGCCTACGCCAAACTGATGTACGGGTTGGATTACAAATATCCCCTTACACGCTGGTTTACCTACAATCTCGAAAAAGGCAATTACACTCCTGTTGAGTTCTTCAGCCCTTGCCACAAGGACGGCTCGCTTTTGCAAGCGTGGAGTTCCATGCCGGCACTCGTGTTTAATCATATCGACGGCAATTTTTTCAAATGAGTGATGATTTCAGGGGAGGTTGATATTACACAACGGGCGCGTACCGTTGCGCCCGTTCCCTTTTATTATCAATAGCAATTAAAATCCCCTTCTTACAAAATAAAACAAGGCGCGTAGTTGCGCCTTGCCGTGTATAACTTGAAACCAAAATCAAACTTTTCTACTTTAGTAACCGCTGATTAATTAATCATAAAAATCTTGCGCGCCTTTTTTGAAAGAATTAATCAGCGGTTACTTTACACTGCTGCCGCTGTTGCCGTTGACGGCAACGTCAAGAGTCTTGCCGAAAATCTCGCGGAACTCGCGGGAAGCAAGACGGATATCGCGGATTTCGAGGGTGATATCATCGTTGTCGGCAATGAGCTTTTCGCCGCTTGCTTTACGCTCTAAATTGATAACGCCCTGCTCGGTGAGGGGCATAAAAATGATGTTATCGCCGAGGATTTCGCAGGTGATGTCCTTGATAACGCGGCTGCCCGAACGGTCAAGGGCTTCAGCCATGCGTAAGATAATGCCTAACTTGCGCGCGCCGAGAACGTCGTCCTCCGTCAAAAATTTGGTGTATTTTTGCGCTTCGATGTCCGCCATCGAGTCAACTCCGTGTAAGCCGACGGCGATTGCAATAATGAACAGTTCCTTTTGAGTGAGCCCGCACATATCGCTATTGAGGATTAAATACATACCGTGCTTGGTGTGGTTGTAGTAGTTAATGGCGCAACCGCAATCGTGGAGCATCGCGGCGATTTTGAGGTATTTGATGTACTGCTTGGGGAGCTTGTGAACTACACGCAGGTAACGGTACATAATTTCCGCAAGCTTGTAGACATGCTCAGCATGCTCGACGTTGACGTCGTAACGCTCAATCATTCCCTTAACTGAGAACTCGGAAATATCGGGAACGATTTCGATTTCGGCATCTTCCGTATTGTTTGTGACCTTGCCGGAGTGCTCTAAGTACTTGAACATCGCGCCCTCACGCATACCGCGACCGCTGATACGGAGTTCCTTTATGTCGTATTTTTGACCGCAATGCGTAAAAATCGCGCTCAATATTGCAAGAGCCGCCGGGAAAATATCCGCGCGCGCGCTTGTTAAACCCTTGACGTGCTGAAGCTGTGCCTCGGTAAGCTTGCGGGTGGTGTCGTAAATCGTGGTGAGTTCGTCACGCGAAACGCCGTAGTTGTGCGCCGCGTTGAGGGGGTATTCCTTGCGTATGCGGCGGCTTATTTTGCCTAAATTGCGGATAGAACCGCCCACGCCTACGATGAGGGTTTCGCGCTCTAAATGCGTTAAAAAACTTATTTTTACAAGGTATTCGGAAATGATTTTCTCGTATTCCTTGCTGCGCTCCTCCGGGTCCTGCAGGCGTTCGGCTTTTAGACGTTCTTCTTCGTTTTCGCTGTCGGTCTTCTCCGCCATTTTCTGAACCTTTTCGAAGAGGGTTACCGCGCCGTAAGGGAGAGCCTCTTGATTAAGAATCTGCTTGCGTCCGACTTGTATGAGCTTCACCGAACCGCCGCCGATATCGATAATAAGGGCACGGTTAATGTCCATCGAGCGTATTACGCCCGTGTAAACCAAATCGGCTTCCTCTTCTTGAGAGAGAACCGAAAAATCGATACCCGTTTCCGATTTGATGTTTTTGATAAAAACATCCTTGTTTTTTGCGTTGCGGACAGCCGAAGTGGCGTACGCAAGAACCCTCGTAACATTGTGCCGTTGATAGAGCGTCTTGAAATTTTTGAGAACGTTAATAGCCTGCGCCATAGGCACGGGCTGTAAAAAACCGCTGTTGGGCTGTGAATCGTCAACTACCCTTAAATCCTTTATTAAACGGACTTGCTCTTTAAGCTCGTCCGCTATCGTAAAATACCCCTCGTCAAAAGCGCGCGCAATCACCATGCGTACCGTGTTCGAACCTAAATCTATTATTGCTATTTTCTCCATTTTTTCGCGTGTGTAACGCAGTAGCGGCGATTTTTTCAAACTGCCGCCGATTATACTTATTATTAGTTAACTTTGTTTTGCGGCGTTCCGTTTAAGAACGCTTCGCAGTTTTTGTAAGCAACCTCAATGAGCCGCGCGCGGGCTTGTTCCGTAGCCCAAGCCGTGTGCGGCGTAATATATGTGTTTTTTGCCGTAAGCAACGGGTTCGAAGAAAGCGGCGGTTCGGCGGATAATACGTCCGCTCCGAGTGCCGCTAACTTGCCCGCGTTCAAGGCTTCCGCTACGTCTTGCTCGTTTAAGAGCCCTCCGCGCGCGGTGTTTATGATAACCGTGCCGTCCTGCATTTTTGCAATGCTGTCCGCGTTGACCATACCCGTATTATCCGCAGTTAAAGGACATGCAAGTATGATTGCTTTGGATTTTGCATACAGCTCGTCAAGCGTTAAAGCATAGGCAACGTTCCTTTGCACCTCATAAGTTTTGCCCTTGTTATACACAAGAACCTTTAACCCGAGAGCCGTTAAAACCTCGCTCACGCGCCTGCCTATGCGCCCGTATCCTATTATTCCCACAGTTGCACCGAATAATTCGGTAAGACCCGAAGGATAATAACAAAAATCGGTCGATTGCGCCCATTTACCCTCTTTTACCGAGTTCACGAGCGGTGTAATAGCACAATAGATGTTCAAAAGGTGCGCAATTATCTGCTGAACAACGCTTTCGGTACTGTATGCGGGGACGTTAGATACTACAATTCCTCTCTCACGGCTGAAAGCAAGGTCAACGTTGTTGTATCCCGTTGCAAGAATGCCGATGTACTTAAGGACGGGGAGTTTTTCGAGAACATCTTTGGTAAACAGACACTTGTTAGTGATAATAATATCCGCACCTTTGCATCTTTCGATAACCTTATCCTTAGGAGTTCTTTCAAAAACGGTAAATTGAGCGAGGTTAGTAAACCTTGCCCAGCCGACGCTTTTGGGGTCGCTGGTATATCCGTCGAGAATCACGCCTTGGTACATAAACAGTCAATATATAATACTATGGAAAAAGGGTTAGATTCAATAGCGATTTGTTTTGGGAATATAGCGGAATTGAGTTTATAATGTTCATAATGGAATACGATATTGAGGAAGTCGCGTTAATTTTCGAAGATGCGGAGGAAAGGTTCGGTAAAACCGTTCATTCTTTGAACCACGAGTTAAATTCGCTTAAGGCGGGGCGTGCGAACGTGAGCATTTTAGACAGAGTTTTAGTGTCCTATTACGGCGTACCGACAAAATTGAATCAAATGGCGAACATAATGGTGCCCGAAGCGCGCGTGATTCAGATTAACGTTTGGGATGCAACGCAGATTAAAGCCGTTGAAAAGGCAATTACCGATGCAAATATCGGCTTAACCCCTAATAATGACGGTAAATGTATCCGCCTTATTTTCCCCGAACTTACAAAGGAACGGCGCGTATCGCTTGTTAAAGAGATTAAAACAATAGGCGAAAACGCAAAAATTGCAAGCCGTAACGTCCGTCGCGATGCCGTTGACGAAATTAAAAAACTCAAAAAGGATTTGAACCTTTCGGAGGATGCCGTAAAAATCTACGAGGGCGATATAGATAAACTCGCTTCGGGGTGCATAGGGCGTATTGAAAAGGCGTTGGCGGATAAGGAAAAAGAGATAATGTCCGTTTGACACTATATTTTGACGGGAATTACTAACTATAATAAAATAAATAGGCTTGCGCGAAAGTTGCGATTTATCATAGCGGAGCAAAAATAATGGAAATAAGCGCGCACGCGCTATTTTGGAGAAGATATGAACAGTTACATGGCAAAAGCGGAGAGCGTTGAAAGGAAATGGTATGTCGTTGATGCGACAGGCTTACCTTTAGGTCGTCTTGCCGCACAGGTTGCAAGCGTACTCCGCGGCAAGAATAAACCCACCTTTACCCCCAACGTCGATACGGGCGATTATGTTATCATCGTCAATGCCGATAAGACAATCCTCACCGGAAAAAAACTCGAAAAGAAAGTTTACCGCTATCACACCGGATATGTAGGCGGTCTTAAGGAAGTTAAATACGACAAATTAATGGCGGAAAAACCCGTTTTCGCTTTCGAAAAAGCGGTTAAGGGTATGCTTCCTAAAAACTCGCTCGGCAGAGATATGTTCAAAAAACTCTTCGTATACGGCGGAGCGGAGCATAAGCAACAGGCGCAAAAGCCCGAGGCTCTCAAATTCAACATCTAATTTATAAATAAATGGCAACAAAAAAAATCACGGCAAAAAAGACAGAACAGTTTTTAGGAACGGGCAGAAGGAAAAAATCCGTAGCACGCGTTAAGTTAATCCCCGGCGGCAACGGCGAAATCACAATCAACAAAAAGCCGATAGACGTTTTCTTCGGCGGTTTGGAAACTAATAAGCTCATTATCCGTCAACCCCTCGCATTGACCGAAACCGAAGGCAAGTTTAACGTTATCGTATCAGTAAACGGCGGCGGCACAAGCGGACAAGCGGGCGCAATCCGTCACGGAATTTCGCGTGCATTACTTAAAGCCGACTTAGCCCTCCGTCCCGCGCTTAAAAAAGCAGGCTTCTTAACCCGTGACCCGAGAATGAAGGAAAGAAAGAAGTACGGCTTACACAAAGCGCGTAAAGCTCCGCAATACAGCAAGCGTTAATCGCCAGTTGCTATGCCAAGGCTCTTTGGCACTGATGGCGTTCGTGGTGTCGCCAATAAAGATCTAACTGCTGAGTTAGCACTCGAGTTATCTGTTGCTGCTGCGCGCCTACTTTCTGAAGCTAACCCG
>JAISKW010000196.1 GCA_031260775.1 Christensenellaceae bacterium | reverse complement strand
AAAGACCTGTATCAGATTTTCCTTGAACGAATCGGGCAGGAGACCCGCGCCTATCGCGTTAACAATAACGTTCATAAAAGCAACCCGAAGGTCGCCGCCGTCGTATTTGACGGAGTACGCGTCGATATCCGCTTCGGTTACGCGGTTGCGTTTTGTATTGTCGGGGCGGGTATAGATGACGGTAAAAACGCACATAAAAGCCACTGCGGCGAGTAATATTGCCGCGACAAGTGTGTTTATGAGTTTTTTGTTACCGTCTTTCAATGTTCTTTAGTTGATGCCTTTGGGGGCTTAGCCGCTTATTGCCGAGGCTATATCGTATAACTCCTTGTTAAAACTCTTTTTAATTGCCAAGCCTTCGTCGATAGGAAGGTTGATAATTTCGTTGTTTTTGATGCCGATTACGCTGCCGACGCCGTTGTTTAGCAAAATATCAACGGCGCGAACGGCGCAGCGCGAAGCGAAAAGCCTGTCGAAGCTTGACGGCGCGCCGCCGCGTTGAATATACCCTAATTTAATAGTTCTCAAACTCTGCTCGTTGCCCAAACGGTCTTTGAGCAGCGTTTTGAGCGTTTCGGCATCGGTTACGCCCTCCGCAAGTACGATAATATCGGAGTTTTTGCCCTTAATTTTATTGCGCCTTATACGCGTTACAACGGCCTCGATATCGAGCGGAACTTCGGGTACGAGAATCGTTTCCGCGCCTCCGCCGAGTGCCGAGTAGAGCGCGATATCGCCGCATTTTCTGCCCATAACCTCAACAATGCAAACGCGGTCGTGGGAGGTCATTGTGTCGCGAATATTGCTTAAAGCCGAAAGTACCGTGTTCACCGCCGTATCGAACCCTAACGAAAAATCCGTGTAGCCTAAATCGTTGTCGATAGTCCCGGGGATGCCGGCGCACGCAAAGGTTTCGCCGCGGCTTACAAAATAATGCTGCAAGTCTTGCATTCCGCGGAACGAGCCGTCGCCGCCGATTACCACTAATCCCTCGATGCCGAACGCCGTCAAAACCTCATAAGCGTCCTTAACGCCTTCGGCGGTTGCAAACCTTGCGCTGCGAGCCGTTTTCAGGATTGTGCCTCCCCGATGTACCGTATCGGATACCCGTCTTGCATCATATTCCGAAAGCTTGCCCTCAAGTAAACCCTCGTAACCGCGTTCTATCCCGAACACCTTTAAGCCACGGCTTATACCGTATCTAACTACCGCCCTAACGGCGGCGTTCATTCCCGGGGCGTCGCCTCCGCTTGTCAGAACAGCTATCTTATTCATTTCTTAATCGATGCAACCCGGTCGTTGCCGCCGTAGTCTTTAATGATTTGTATTCCGTACCCTTCGAAAAGGGCTTTGATATCTTCCGCTTGGTCGTAGCCTATTTCCAAAAGGAGAACGCCGTTTTCAGCCAAATAATTTCCGAAATTTTCGCGGATAATGCGGTAAAATTTAAGCCCGTCCGCGCCGCCGTCAAGGGCAAGGAGGGGGTCGTGATTTTTAACCGAAGCATCGAGCGTTCCTATAACCTCCGTTTTTATGTACGGCGGATTCACGGTGATTATATCATATTTATATGGCGCAATTGCGGCATTTTCGTCGGGAGTAAATGCGGAAAACATATCGCTTTCGGTTGCAACAATTTCAAGCGCGAGCGCGGTAGCGTTTTCACGGGCGGTTTTTACGGCGTTTGCATCGATATCCGCGCAATATACCATTGAATAAGGACATTCCTTTTTGACGGCAAGCGCGACCGCACCCGTTCCGGTGCAAAGGTCTAACACCCTAATTGCGGTTTGCCCCCCGTCGTTTTTCTCTTTAACAGCATTGACCGCCTCCTCTGCAAGCCGTTCGGTATCGGGGCGCGGAATCAGGCAACCGTTAAGTTTAAGCTCCAATCCGTAAAAATATGCCTTGTTGAACGCGCGCTGTACGGGCAATGAGGGGTCAATAATAATCTGTTCCTTTACCTTATCAATCGTTTTTGTTTGAGCAGTTGAAAAGTTATATGAATCCAATTCGCTCCGTTTGCAGTCGGAGGCGTAAAGTTTAATTTCCGTTTCGGTTTCTTCGTCTAATTTATTAAGGGCGAGGCGGAACGACAATATTGCGACCTCAAGCTGCGAAGCGTCGGGTTCTTTAGTTGTTATGTGCTGCAACCACATTCCGGGAGCTTTCATAACCCGCGTTACGGGGTTGTCGTGCTTTGCGAGGAACATTAACAGCTCGTACGAAAGCCCTGCGACAAGCGGAATGCCCGCGATGCGTATCAAAACGCGTTGCCAAACGGCTTCTTGCCAGCCGGTAAACGAAAAGACTATTACCGACAAAAGCATTACGATAAAAATAAACGTCGTGCCGCAACGGTCGTGAAACCTCTTGCAGGTTGCGGCGTTTTCGGGGGTTAATTCTAAGCCGCGTTCGAAGCAGGTAATCGTCTTATGCTCCGCGCCGTGGTATTGAAAAAGCCGTTTGATGTCCTTCATTTGCGATATGAGCAGTAAATACCCTACAAATATTGCAATCCGCATAGCCGCCGCAAGGAGATTTTTTAATACGGTGAAGCCGAAACCGGTTAGGCTTTTCGGGAAAATTAAGCCCGTTAAAAATGTCGGTAATATAATGAACAAGCCGATAGCGATAGCAAGACCCAAAACGACACCGATAATCATCGCGGTGGTTTCGGCGGCTTTGCTTTCCTTTTCGTCGTCTTTTTTCGCTTTTTCGGGTTTTTCTTTTTTCTTTTTGTCTTTTTTCGGCTTTTCGGCGGCAGGCTCTTCCTCGAGCATAAAGAATTCCGCGCTCTTATTGAGCATTTGAAAGCCTTCGACCATTGACATTACGAACGAGGCGACGCCGCGCACGATTGGCACACGGAAAAAACCGCTTCGTTCCTTAAGCGGTACAAAAAAAGAGCGTTCGGTTTGGATTTTCCCCGAGGGCAGACGAACGGCTACGGCGGAGATGTTTTCACTCCGCATCATAACTCCCTCCAAAACGGCCTGACCGCCGATTTTAGTTTTTTGACATTTCTGCCCGTTCTCGGAGTTTTTTACCGTTTTTGACACTGTGCGTTTGCAGACTTCGGGTAGCCTAAACCCCTTTTACGGAGTAAAGACCGAAACGAAGTTCGCTTTATATTTTCTTTTTTGCTAATTTCTGGTTGAACTTATCGACTCTGCCGCCTACGTCAACGAGCTTAGTTTTGCCCGTATAGAACGGATGGCAGTTGTTGCAAGTATCGACGACGATAGCGTCGCCTTTTCTTGTCGAACCGCTTGTAAACGTCGCGCCGCATGCGGCACAGCGGATTTCAACTTTGTGGTAATCAGGGTGTATTCCTTCTTTCATTGTTTTCTCCCTTTCGCTTGTACCGCTACATTCTTAAAGAATCGGCGTACGCAAGCAATTTTTTGTGAATCCTTTACCTTTTAAGGCAAAAGCTTCGTCGGAACATTAGCCTTGGCGTTGCTTATGTTTCGGGTACTTACTGCAAATAACCATTGTTTTTCCGTTCCTTTTTATAACCTTGCAGTTGTTACAAATAGGTTTTACCGAGGGTCTTACTTTCATTTCTTTCCTTTTGTTTAAGAAGCGTTGCCGCCGCTTAGACGAAATTTTTTATTTATGTGCGCCGCCGTGGGGTCTGTTTTTGTTTTGGGGCGGTCTGGGGCCGGTTG
>JAISKW010000092.1 GCA_031260775.1 Christensenellaceae bacterium | reverse complement strand
GAGATGCGCACGCCGCTAAATGCGGTTATAGGGCTCTCGGAGCTGACTCTCGGGCTCCCGAGTTTGAGTAATGAGGCGAAATCTAACACCGAAAAGGTTTACAATGCGGGAATGACTCTTTTGGGTATTGTTAACGACATTCTTGACCTTTCGAAAATTGAGGCGGGCAAGCTCACAATAACGCCCGTGGAGTATGATTTGGCAAGCGTTATCAATGATACGGCAACGCTTAACGTAATCCGAATCGGCAGTAAACCCCTTAAGTTCAACATAAATATCGACGGCTCGCTGCCCGCAAAGCTTTACGGCGACGATATGCGCGTTAAGCAGATTTTCAACAACCTTTTGTCAAACGCGTTTAAGTACACGAACGAGGGCGCGGTTGACCTCTATATTGAGTGCGAACACGAAGGCACAAGCGTTATTTTAACGGTAAAGGTTAAGGATACGGGCATCGGTATTGCGGCGGATTCACTCGCGAAGATATTTTCAAAGTACGGGCAGGTAAACGCGCAAAGCAACCGCAAAATCGAGGGCACGGGCTTAGGGCTTTCGATTACAAAACAATTGGCGACCCTTATGGGCGGCGATATTACGGTCGAAAGCAAGTTGGGCGAGGGCAGTACGTTCACCGTAACAATCAGGCAAGGTTTCGTAAGCGACGTAAAATTGGGCGACGAGGTTGCGGCAAACCTTGCAAGTATGCAGTACATAGACGGCAAACGGCACCGCAATACAAAGCTTATTCGCATTCCTATGCCGTACGCAAGGATTCTTGTAGTTGACGATATGCCCACGAATTTAGACGTCGCTTTGGGTATATTAAGACCCTACGGTATGCAGGTGGACTGCGTTACGAGCGGCATTAAGGCAATAGATTTAATCCGCAAAGCCGAGGTCAAATACGACGCGATTTTTATGGACCATATGATGCCGGATATGGACGGCATAACCGCGACGGAAATTATCCGCCGCGATATCGGTACCGAGTACGCAAAGACCGTACCCATTCTTGCTCTGACCGCGAACGCCATTGTCGGTAACGAAAAAATGTTTTTGGAACACGGGTTCGACGCGTTTCTTTCGAAGCCTATTGACATTCTTGCAATGGATGCCGCTATCCGCAAATTCATACGGCACAAGGACAAGGAGAAGGAATGGGCGGAGATTCACGGGAAATCCGATATCCCCGTTATTACGCCGCACGATTTGGAACACGGTATGTTTGCGGCTCTCAAAGACGCCGATTTGGATGTCGAAACCGCGCTAAACCGTTTCGATAACGACGCGAACGTTTATGCCGAAATCCTTGCTTCTTACGTCAAAAACACCGCGCCGCTATTGGATATTTTACGCGCCGTCACGCGCGAGAGTATACACAATTACGGGGTAATGGTGCACGGCTTAAAGAGCAGTTCGCGTTCGATAGGCGCGATTTCAATAGGCGAGCGGGCGGAGGACTTGGAGTGCGCGGCAAAGGCTAAGGACTTCGATTTCATAAGAGTTAACAACGGACGGTTCATCGAACGGCTTGACGAGCTTATCGGGCATATTTCCAAATACCTCAAAAAGCTCGACGACAGCCGTCCCAAAAAGGAGCGCAAGGCAAGACCTTCGGCGGAGGTGTTGGACGCGCTCTTGAAGGCGTGCATAAGCTTTGACGTTGACGAGGTGGACGAGGCAATGACGGAGCTTGAAAAATACGACTACGACGGGGACGCCGAGCTTGTTGAGTGGATACATACGCAAGCCGAGGCTATCAACTATAAAGCGATAATCGAAAAACTTTCACAAAAATAAACAAGGGGGAAACACTATGGCAAACGAACGAAAAACCATCTTTTTGGTGGACGACAACGCAACAAATCTTACCTTGGGCAAGGAGATGCTCAAGGCGCAATACAAGGTATATCCGGTATTGTCGGCGGGGGTTATGTTCGACCTTTTGGACAACATAATGCCCGATATGATTCTTTTGGACATCGAAATGCCCGAAATGGACGGGTATGAAGCCTTAAAAAAACTCAAGGATAACCGTCTTTGGGCGGACATACCCGTCATATTTTTAACGGTAAAGGTGGACGAGGGCAGCGAACTGCACGGGTTGTCACTCGGCGCAATCGACTACGTTTCGAAGCCGTTTTCCGCGCCTCTGCTGCTAAAACGCATCGAAAATCACTTGCTTATCGAGCAGCAAAAGAAAGCCTTGCGCAACGTAAACGACCACCTTGAGGACATCGTAAAGCAGCGCACGGCGCAGGTAATCAACCTCCAAAACACCATACTTTCGGCGGTTGCCGACCTTGTTGAGTTCCGTGACGACGTAACCGGCGGTCACGTTTCACGCTCGCAAGCGTTTTTGAGCATCTTAATCGACCTCGTAATCGAAGCGCGGGTTTACGTAAAGGACGTTGCAAAGTGGAATATGAACTACATTGTGCCCTCCGCGCAGTTGCACGACGTGGGTAAAATTGCAATAAGCGATATCATTTTGAACAAGCCCGGCAAGCTGACGCCCGAGGAGTTCGAAATTATGAAAACCCACGCGCAAATCGGCGCGCAATTCATCAAGCAAATCGAGGGGAACGGCGCGGACGACCACGACTTTTTGCGCCATGCCCGTCTGATTGCCGGCGGACACCACGAAAAATGGGACGGCTCCGGCTACCCCATGGGGCTAAAGGGAGAGGATATTCCGCTCGAGGCGCGCATAATGGCAATCGCCGATGTCTATGACGCGCTTGTATCGGCGCGTCCGTATAAGCGACCGCTAAGCACCGACGAGGCGAAAACTATAATAGTTGACGGCAGAGGAACGCACTTTGACCCGATTCTTGTCGATTTATTTGTAGAAGCCTCCGAGAAATTTGCGGAGGTTGTCCGTAACTACGGTGCGAAATAATGCTGACGAAAGAGGAAATTTTTGCGTTGCCCGCGTTGACGCTTGCCATAATCGGCGACGGTGTGCATACTCTGCATGTGCGTAAAACGCTTGTTTGCGCCGAGAAAAAGCTAAGAAATTTGACGGATGAGGTGAGAAAACGGGTAAATGCTCGTGCGCAAGCCGCGAAAGCCGAAGTGATTTTGCCGCTGTTAAACGAAGCCGAGGCGCAAATTTTTAACCGCGGAAAGAACGCAAAGGTTAACCAAATTCCGAAAATATGCACACCGCTGGAGTATCACCTCGCAACCGCGTTCGAAGCGGTTTTAGGATACCTGTATTTGATAAATGACCCGCGTTTAGATGCTTTATTAGTGCAGTAACTGCGCCGTGCTGCGCAGCGAAGTAGCTCCGCCCTTATAATGTATAAATTCTGCGGCTACGCGCGGAATGATAAGGTGAATTTAATTATCCATATAACTATTTCATTGAACACGCATATTTGTTAAAATATAAGGCGTGGAAAAAGCGGATAAGTGGGATTTAAGATTTATGGAGCTGGCTAATACCGTCGCCAATTGGTCGTCTTGTTTTAAGGAAGAGAGGCATGTCGGCGCGGTAATCGTCAAGGACAAACGGATTCTTACAACGGGG
>JAISKW010000155.1 GCA_031260775.1 Christensenellaceae bacterium | reverse complement strand
GTTAATTTCGGCAACTATTTCTTTAAGCTCGGCTATTCTGTCCTCACGGTCGTCCTTGTTCATTAAGGATTTCAGCTCCGATTTGATTTCTCTGATTTCGGCAAGTTTTGCGCATAATTGCGACTTAAGAGGCTCAATATCGGCGATATAGTTATCCAAAACGGCAATATGCGTATCCTCATCGAACAGCGATTGATGCTCCGATTGCGAGTGCAGGTCGATGAGCTTTGCAAGTATTTTTTTAAGAGTATTCGCGGGGACGGGCATACCGTTGATGTTAGCCGTTGATTTTCCGTTGATGTTTAATGTGCGTGTAACTATCAGGCTGTCGTCGGGTTCAACGCCCGAAGTTTCTAATTCATCCAAAATTGCGCCGCCCGAGGGGTAGTCGAAAACGGCTGTGACGCTCGCGCTGTCGGTGCCGTAGCGGATAAGACCCTTGTCGGCGCGCGCGCCGAGGACAAAGGAAATGCCGTCGATTATTATGGATTTTCCCGCGCCGGTTTCGCCGGTTAACACGGATAAACCCTTGTCGAATTCAATATTTACCTGCTCTAAAAGCGCGATGTTTTTGATTTTCAGAAGCCGTAGCATATAACACTAATATTGTACCATTTCCGCGCCGCCTAACATAAATTGAGATATGTGCGGAATCGCCGGTAAGGTTTCATTTTTAGGAGAAGCGTTTGTAACGCGTGAGGAAGAAAGAGAAAGCGTGTTAAAGTCGCTCTTCAACCGCGGACCCGACGCCGGAGGAGAGGAAGTCTACCGCAGTGCGACGCTTTTGCATAGGCGTCTTTCGGTTGTGGATATCGAAAACGGCAAGCAACCGATGACCCGTACGCGCGGCGACGAAACCTACACCATCGTCTATAACGGCGAGCTTTATAACACGAACGACGTTCGCAGCGTATTAATATCGTTGGGCTATTGTTTTAAGGGGCACAGCGATACCGAGGTTTTGCTTGCGGCGTATATGGAGTGGAAAGAAAACTGCTTGTCGCGCTTGAACGGAATTTTCGCGTTCGCAGTGTGGGAGGAGCATTCTCAACGCCTGTTTTGCGCGCGTGACCGTATAGGAGTTAAGCCGTTTTTTTACTACGAAACTGCGCAAGGCATAGCGTTTGCCTCAACGATAAACGCCCTTCTGAAATTCAACGACGCGCCGCATAAATTTTCCGAAGCCGGCATTTTGGATATGCTGTTTGTCGCCCCGGGGCGTACTCCCGGCACTACTCCCGTAACGAAGGTCAAGGAACTACTCCCCGGCGAATATTTATATTTTTCCGAAAACGGGCTACAAAAACACCGTTATTGGGAAATCAAAGCCGCTGATTTGAAAATGAATGAGGTTTTAGCCACCGAATACTGCCGCTATATTATAGAGGACAGTATCAAACGGCAATTGGTATCGGATGTGCCGTTGGCGTGTATGCTGTCGGGCGGTTTGGACAGCAGTATTATTTCTTATATCGCCGCGCGCGAGGGCAAAGTGTACGGCAAATCTTTGGACACCTTTTCGGTTGACTATGAGGGGAACGACAAAAATTATGTGCCGAACCCGTTTCAGCCCTCCGCGGACAACGATTTCATAAAAATAATGAGCGACTATATCGGCAGTACTCATCATACGAGCGTGCTTGCAACGCAGGACGTATTCGATTCGATGTTCGATGCAACCGTGGCGCGTTCGTTGCCGGGTATGGCGGATATCGACAGCTCGCTATTACTGTTCTGCCGCGAAATTAAAAAAACGCACACCGTAGCATTGTCGGGCGAGTGCGCCGACGAGCTTTTCGGGGGGTATCCGTGGTATCACAATAAGGAAATCTTAGATACGCAGGCGTTTCCTTGGAGCAATTCCGTAGCATTGCGAAAAACCCTGTTCCCCGATTTTGCTTGTCTTGCGGACGACTATGTGCAGTCAAGGTACGACGATACGGTTAAATCAACCGATTTTTTGCCCTCGGACAGCGCGGAGGACAAGAGGTATCGCGAAATGTTTATGCTTAATTTTTCGTGGTTTATGCAAACTCTGTTGGACAGGAAGGACCGAATGAGTATGTATTCGTCGTTGGAAGTCCGTGTGCCGTTCGCCGATTACCGTATATGCGAGTTCGCGTACAACCTCCCGTGGGCATTGAAGTCCAAAAACGGGCGCGAAAAGGGCATCGTGAGGCAAGCCTTTAAGGGGCTCCTCCCCGACAGCATAATCGAGCGGAAAAAAAGCCCCTATCCCAAAACCTTTGACCCGCTGTTTTATAATCGAGCGGTAAAAGGGGTTAAGGATATCCTTGCGAATCCGAACTCGTTTATCGGAGGTCTGATTAATAAAACCGCGCTTATGTCCTTGCTCACCCGTGCCGAGCAAACCCCGTGGTACGGACAGCTCATGCGAACGCCGCAAATTTTCGCTTTTTTAATACAGCTTGAGAATTCTTATAAATTGCTATAGGCAACCTATAAGAATATCGGCTGAATTTGCGCGCCGTTGACGGCATTCAGCACGGTGCTTTCGACGAGCGTGAAATCTGCAAGTACCGAGTTCGGCTTTTTTATGCAGTCATCTTGCTTCATTGGCACAAAATATATATTCTTTTTATTCATAAGACTTGCGATATTTACAAACGAGCCGCCCAAAGCGTCGTTTGTTGAAACTGCAATAATAAGCGGTTTTTGGTTTCTTAAATGCGCCTTTGCGGCCATCAAAACCGGGGTATCGGTTATTGCGTGATTCAGTTTTGCAAGCGTGTTGCCGGTCGCCGGGCAGATGACCATTGCGTCTAAGTCCTTTTGCGGCCCAATCGGCTCGGCATCGAAAATAGTCGTTATCGGGGTGACGCCCGTTACCTCCTCCACATCCAAATAGAAATCGCGCGCCTTGTAGAACCGCGTATCCGTGCTATGCACGTTATAAGAAAATACGGGCTTAATTCTATGCCCTTTATCAACTAATTCCTTTAACAGCGGCAACACCTTCGAAAAGGTGCAGTACGAGCCGGTTACGCAAAAACCAATGTTCATACACATTGCTATGTGGATTTCAATCGAATATGTTACTTAATATAAGTAATAATGGGAGTTTTCAAATGCATAGATTCTGCGGCGCGTAGGGCGACAAATTGTATACCGATTGTCCGCACACCGTAATAATTGCGCGCGCTTGCGAATATCGTTAACTAAGATGGAAAAAACGATTAAAAAAGATTTGTCCTGCGCAAAATGCAAGCCTGCGAGAAAACTTAACGGGAAAGCGTTCATTTTTGACGTTGTGCGCAGCACACTTATTACGGCGGTAATCGCCCTTGCCGTTGGGTTAGCGTTAGCGTTAGTGGTCCGCTTTTCGGAGGTCGGCGAGGGCGTTACAACGCCAATCGCTCAGGTCGGACGCATATTTGCAATATTAATCGGCGCGGTCGTCGGAATTAAGGAAAAGGAACGCGGCGCGTTAAAAGGCGGCACGGTCGGAATTTTACATGCGGTAATAACCCTTATCGTCACCGTCTCGGCAGGCAGTAAGGTCGAAGGTCTTTCGCTTTTGACCGATAGCGCGGCAAGCCTCTGCGCGGGTCTTATTTCGGGCATAATATCGGTAAATATTAAACGGAAAA
>JAISKW010000101.1 GCA_031260775.1 Christensenellaceae bacterium | reverse complement strand
CACAGCGCCCCCGTAATACGTTGCGGAGAGCATCGAAACGCCGTCCACAATCTCTTTTTCATAAGCGGCGGTAATATATTCGCCTTCACTTCTTCTTTGTGCAATTTCAGCCTTTATTTGCTCGAATCTCGCTTTTAGGAATATGCTGACCTTCAATTGCGGTTCGGTTAAAATATCTTCAAAGATTCCGCCGAAGTCGTCGATATCAATTTTGATACCCACAACCGCGTCAACGGTCAAAACGAACGTATCGCCCAAATCCTCTGTGAAAATCCATTGCGGCAACGAATCCATTAATCCGTTCAATTCGGCTGCGTCCGATACTTTACCTAATTCTGCAAATTCGCCGTCCTCTAATCCGTAAGGTGCTTCCCTGCCCGTTTGGTTGAAGTAAATGTAACCGCCTAACTGTCTTAATAACGTATGAAGCGGTATTTGCGAGCCTTCCGCCGACGGGTCTTCGGGGTCGCCGAAGAACGCGCCTACCTCGAACTGCGCCTCGAGCGTTACCTTATTTACCTCGAACAGCTGCGTATAATCGGTCGAAAGCGGAGTATAAATAGTATCTAACTTTCCGTCACCGTCTAAATCCTCGCCGTCGTCGTTCAATGACTGCGTAAAGCCGCTGCCGAATCTGATATCCCAACCCTTAATTGCCAATTCAACGCCGGTCTCGCAGGCGGTCTCGGAGTGATAGTTTATTATTAATCCCTCTTGCGCAGAGCCTTCGCGACCGAAATCAACAAATTCGCCGCCGTTAAAGAGCAATCTTAAGCCCAACTGCGCGCTTCTTCCGTCGTAATCCTCAACGAACAAGCCTGCGGTGAAATTTTCGGCTATGGTAAACGAATAGTCAACAACTTGTCTGCCGTACTCGTCCTTTACAAGCTCACGGTGTACTACCGGCACTTCCTTGTAGGTCGCAATATACCCCGGGCGTCCCGGAGCGATTTCCGACGCGTCGGGCACAAGCAAATTCTCATAAGTTGTTACGTCCTCATACACGTACAAAATCTCATACGGCAAGAACAGTTTGAATATCAACTGGAATGTCGGCTTTGTTATAAACGCCCACAACCCTTGTTGTTGAATCCTCAAATCCGCTTTCAGTGCGTCGGGCAGTGCGGGGTCGGCAATGTCAACATAATCTTTATCAAAATCCTTGTACTCCGCGTCCTGAACGCCGTTAACAACGTCCTCGGGGTCGCGCTCAACCGGCACGTTAATAAGGTCGATTATGCCCGTAACCACGTTAACAACCGACACCTTCGGCCCGTGGATATACGATAAATCAATATATAACGTGTTGTTATACAGCACGATTAAGCCCAGTCTTGTGCCGCGGACTTCCGCGCCGTCGGTTATGCCCTTCAGTCTGATATCCAACTGGACTTCAATCGATTCCAACGCTTTAAGGTGGAAGTTTATTTTTGTTTCAACCACGATTTCAAGCGAGGTTTCGTTTTGAACCGTAATAATCATCGGCCCGAAAGCGTTATATAATAAATCCCTGTATGGTGCGCCTGCGGAGTGCGAGCCTACGGGCGAATTGCCCATTGCGCCCACTAATACACCCGATAAATACTCGAGAAGTTTGTCAATAGGGGCCACATTAACATCGTACCTGCTCTCTTTTTCGTTAACAATGCCGTCGTTATAATTGCCCGTGTACGCTCTGAACGATATCTTTGTTCCGAAGCCGATAACGGGGTCTTTTGACATCTCCTCGCTGTTTATATCAATATATTCAGCTTCCGGCACGCCTCCGAACATACGTTCTTCAATAATCGGAATGAAGTTCGACATTCTGTCACTAACGGCTTGCTCTTTATCCACCCTTAGCTCGATATTGCCGAACGCAAGATGGATTGCCACATACCTTTTAATAGCCTCGTCGTCTACAACTCTCGTGTACAACGGGTTTCCGTTTGTATCCGTTTTGCCTTCTTCCTGCACAAGCTTATACAGCCTGCCATGAACCACGCCGTTTGCATCGGTATAGGTAGGCGAAATTGCCAAGTCAACCGACAATAATTCGGAATTAACGCCGCCGCGCATCAGTGTAATTGCCGCGTCTACTTGCGCTATCGAATCAACATAGCTTTCAATTGTTTCCTCAACGTCGCCCGCAATAATACCCATACCGGCTACCGTACGGAGTGCCGCGTAGATTGCTACCGTTGACAAGCTTGCCGTGAAGCCGTCGGTCGATAGGTACATATTGATATACGAAGCCAAAACGTTTGCAGGAACCTCGGGCGTCGAATAAATGCCGCCGAAGTTATTCTCCGCGTTTTGCGGATATCTCGGCTCGGTAAACTTTGCAGCAATTGTCATTATTGCGTCATAAACCGTCAGCGCAAAGCCCATTGGCGATGAAATTTTGAACGTGCCTGCGTTGATAGCTATCGCGTTGATATACAAATCTCCGCTACCGGTCACGGAGTTATACATATAGTAAACGCCGATAATTAAATCGTTTTTGCCATCCGTTCGGTTACGGAACTCTACGGATAAATCCGTACCCTTTAACATTTCGGTAAGCGCGCTGGTGTTCAAGAAGTCTTTGCCCGTTTCGTCGGGAACGATTATCCCCTCTTCGGACAACCTATTAATACCCTTAATGAGGTTTTGGAGGTTCAAATTGATAGCGACGTCGACGGAAAACTCCTTCGTTATAGCCATCATCGTTTCTAAAATGATTTCAAGCGGCGCGCCGATAAGGTCTTCGGGAATAAGGTTCGCAAGTAAATTTTTCGCGTTAAAGTACTCGCCGTTATTGTTATCGTTATTTTCGCTTACCGCGCCCGAAGTTTCCGTCATTTCGGTTGCGTCAATGCCTAACAATATAGACGCTTCAAGATACGGCGTATCGACAAGGTCGGCAATCAACTCGCCGCTGTCGCCCTCCCAAATCGCTTGATAATTTTGAATTTTTGCGTCGTCCGGCCCGCCGAATATTGCCGAGGTAGGGTTAAGGTCAAGTTTAACTTCCTTGAGCATAACCTCAATTTCCAAGTTATGAGCCGTTTCCTCGTCGCCTCCGACCAATAATTGAATTCCGAACAACGCCGCAGGGTTGCCCAAAAGCAGGTTTAGGTTAAAGTCGTTACGGAACAATTCGCGAATCAATACGTTGCCTAACGCAATGTGCGAGCCGTCCTCATTACTGACGCCTACGTCCAATGCGTTGAGAATAAGTGTGAAAACCGTCGAGCCGACTGCCGCCGTAAAGCCCGATTGATTGCCTAAAATTAAACGAACGTATTCGCGCATAACTTCGCCTTCCGCACCCATAGGAATTAACCCGGTTCTTTGCGTAAGATATGCAGCCTCCGCATATTCGGCTATGGGCAGTTCCTCCGCTTCCGACGACGTGCCCGACAGCTTATCCGCTAAATTTACTTGAATTTTACCCGCACCGAGCTCGCTTAAATCGACGAATAACACTCCGCCATAGAGGAATAACCGAATCCTCTTTTCGCCGGTATGCGGATTGCCCCATAGATGGTCGTCCAAATCCGAGCAAAGTATAAGCGTAATTTCCGCTTCGATTGCGTGTAAAATATTGTCTAAGTTAAGTCCGCCGTTAATCAACTGCTCGACGTTCACCGACGCTGAAATATCATATACAATTCCGCCGTGCAATCTGTCGGCGATGAAATCCAAGCCTAATTGCGCATCCAATTCCGACAAGAACAGCTTGACAAGCGGTGTGAATTCCAATCTGTCTTGCACATAATCCTCCGCCGAATCCAAGCTTGCGAACGAAATATAACCCGCTATCGTAACCATCGGTTTCCACGAAAGGAGCGGAATAAGCTTGTAACTGTCGTCGCTCGACAGCGCGACGAATCTGTACAATGCGTCGTTCTCACGCGTAAGTCCGCGGCTCGCATTTGCCTCGTTGTATTGGAAGCCCGGCTCGAAATAGTTAATATTCCTCTCCATTATGCCCAAATCCGGTTCGAACACCTTCACATTGAGTTTTAATAAATTATCTCTGTTGTTAAAATCTACGTCGCCCAAAACCGGTTGGTTGAGTTTAACTTCGAGTGACAGCAATGCCGTGCCATCGCCGCCGGTAATTTCGTGGGTTTGAGGATTAATTACCAAATCGCTGTCCTCAACAATGCCCGCATAGATATGCGGCTGAAGTCTATCCAAGAAAGGCTTTAGAATTTCGGGGTCTATAAGCAACGAAAGTATGCCGTACAAGCCTTCTTTTGCAACGTTCGCGCCGATTAGTGCCGTTTGTTTGCCGATATTTGCCTTCAATTCTTCGTTGCCCACCTCGTTTGCAAAATCCTTACCGCTGCCCGCAATGGTAAGCAGCACCTTTGCTTGCGCCGCCGCTATGCTTCTTTCCAAGTCCGTTTGGTGGTATACGTTCGTATTCGCCTCGGCGTTTTGCGCCGCGCCGTCATACACTACGCCGATTGAACCGAAACGCATCAAAAGGTTTGTAATTTTGATTTTGCCTAAACCCAACGTTTCGGCGTTAATATACGCCGTCATCAAGTAGTATCCGGTAAAGAATTCGCCGAGCAAGCCCTCGCTCTCGTGCATTAAACGGACGGCACTCTCAACATAAATCTCCTCCGTCGCATTAGACAGCTTGAGATATAAAAGTATGAACGCCGAGAAGTTTGCCGCACCGCTTTGGTCGTAATGCGGTTTTTCCCACTCTAATTCTCCGCTGTTTGCGTCATACTTAAACTTTTCAAAGATGCGCGGCGTAAGCACCGTGTTAATTTGCGCGTCGCTTCTGCCCTCCGCAAGAAGTTGCCTCGCAAGTTCTATTTCCTCGCCGACTTTCTCTTCAAGCCGCGCTTGAATCCAGCCTAAGTTATTATCGATAATTTCCGGCAAATCGGTGCTTGTCATTAATTCGGGAACGATGCTAACTTCTAATATATCTCCCAAAATACCTTGCGCCGAAATATCAGTAACAAGCGAATACAAAGCTTTATCGTTTGCTGAGAGCCCCTCGTATACCTCTTTTGTTATGTATGAACTGTTAGATTCACTATAATACTCGCCGACATGCTCCATACGGTTCAAATATGCATAATGATTTGCCGCCGTGGATACCGCAACCCGCGCCCAAACGTCACTGAAATCTAACAATAAAATGTCAAACGGGTTAACGTGCGCTTCAACCGAGAAGTATACCTCTCCGCCGAACGTATTATCTTCGGTGGTAGAGTTCTCCGCTAAGGTTTGCAATAGCATTCCTAATTGGTCGAATACCGTAAAGTCAAACGTCGTACTTTCCGCATCGCCCAAAAGCTCTTCGAACAACGCGTCCAAAATATACGATAAATCCGTCCCTTCCTCGCTGTTCTTGCTGCCTTCTTCTCCTATAACCAATTTCCCTTCGGAGTTGATATTTATTAAAATTTTACCTTCTACAAAAATGTCTAAGTATCTGAATTCGTCTACGTTGTTCCACGAACCGTCAGTGCCGTTCCACCTGATATATTCGCCCGAATCGGCATCCCAATCGCCGTAATCGAGACTGCGGTTAAGCACAATATTGATATTTCTCAGCTTTAACCCGATTGCAAATCCGCCGGCAAAATCGCCGTTTTCGTCAATGATAGGATCCCCTGCCGGTACTGCCGTGTACCATTCCGAGGCATCGATTCTGCCGTTTCCGTTCAAGTCAGTGTACGCCATACCCTCGCTTGTAGCGTAATCGGTACGGAGCCCTAACGCGACCGTCAACGGGTGCAGGCCGACTTCGGCTCTGACGTCTATCGTTTGGAACACCTCGCCGATATACGCGTCTAAGTCGACGCCCAAAACGCCCTTTAACACCGAGAATAAAAGCTCTTTTTGAAGCGCGACAAGCAAGCTATTGTTGCCTACCGCTATGCCTAAGTAATTCCTTACCGCCGAGGCTTCGGCATTTTGCAGGAAGTTTTCGGACTTATTCGCCGCTTGTAAATCCGCCGAGACAAGCCCGAACTGTACGAATACGTTCGCGAGCTGCGTTCTCACGTCCGCGCTGTACAATCTGCCGATTTTGAACGCCTCGATATCCGCAAAAACCTCGCCCTTATCGTAGACGATCGTTATTATATTGTTCCCTCCGGAGCTGACTGTAAGCTTAATTTGCGAGTTCAGCACCCTTACAAGGTCTATATTTGCCTCGATTGTAATATCAACCTGTCCGTCGATAACGCCCAAGAACATAATGAATGCGGAAACATCGATTGAGTCACCCAAAAGTGCTTTTAATGTGCCCGTAAGAGGTATAAATCTATTCGCAGAGAACGGATTGCCGTTTCCGTCAACGCCGGTCAACATATCCGCGCTAAGATTCACCGTGAGCGTTGCCGATATAAACACCGTGTCGGGGAAGCCTACATTCTCGCCTCCCGCCGTGAACACGCCGTTATCGGGCAAGTAAATCGCCGGCATTTGATTGTTCCTATACCCGGCAAATTCCTTAACGGGGTTGCCGTCTCCGTCGGTAATAAAGCCGCCCTCTCCGTCGGTTTTATTAACTAAAATATGAGTATCTATCGAAACCTTGACCTTATCGGCGGTTAATGAGAACGCAAAAATTTCAATCGACGTTTGCAACAACGCTTTCAACCCGTAGTAATCGGTTCTGATATGCGTAATGCCGTCCTCACGCGAACGGTATAAACTCGAATATAAAGCAATTGTCGAATCTCCTATGCTTATCGGTATTTCGTCAATCCCGAGCAGCGTGCCGAGCAATGCCGACAGCATTCCCGAGCTGATATCGATTGCGATTCCGCTCATTGCCGAAACGGCATCCCCTGCTTCGTTATACGTTATGGGATTCAGCACGATTCTGAGTGCTCTCAGCGCGTTTACGCCTTCCGCCATTTGAAGATTCGGGTCTAACCCCGCCAAGCCCGCTCCGGGTGCAAACGAGGTATTTGTAACAATATCGTTGTCGGGACGCTCGGCGTTACTCGGTGCCGGCAACGTATGCGGAGGGTCTCAGAACCAATGGCTTTCGGTAACGTTATCAATAAAGAGCATTATCCCCCTGATAAAGCCCGAAATGTCGCTTAGTGATATTCCGCTTACTCCGAAATATGTTAAGTCAATATAAATGCTGCTGTCGATAAGATACACGCCTAACAGCCTTGTATCGTTATTATTGTTGTTAATTTCAAGCAGTATTTCGGTTTCTAAATTCTCGGGCAGGTTATCCGTAACGCCCTGAACGAAGTCGATAATCGCCATAATATCGTGGACTGCCACGTTCGCTTGAATCTTATAGCCGAGGTTAATTCCAAACTGAGAAATGTCAATTTGAATACCCGTATTAGCGTTTAATAAACTCGTGATTAAATCGTTTAATTGCTCGTTTTCGTACGTCGTATCCGCCGAATTAGATTTAACAAAGTGAACCTGTCCTTCCAACTCCAAACCGATATGGATACCGTCAAAGTAGTCCGCGGCGGCGATATAATCGCTCTTTATCGGCATAATATCCATATAAACGGGTGCCGAACTGATAATCGAAATCGCCAAACCGTTGATTAGTTTGATGTCGGCAAAAATTGCTTCGTCGTCTAATCCTTCCTCATAAATTCCGAAATGAACCGAAACTAAGCCGTCCTCGGTGGGGTCGATAAGCTGCAACTTAATCGAAAGGTTAATCTCCGGCGCGGCGGTACCGTTTTCTAAAACGTTAAGCATCGCAAGCAGCGTCGCTAAAATCTGTCTGTCCGCGCTTACAATCAACGCCGTTGCGGGCGAGCCGATATCAATGCTGATCATTTCAAGCAACTTCCCGATATTCAAACCGCCTTCCTCGTCAACGGCCTCGTCTCCCTCGGCATATTGAGCAAGCATTAAATCGGGCCTTGACCATGCAAACGCCGTCACCATATCGCCTAAGAATGCGAACGGCTCTTCGCTCTCAACCCCGGGCTCCGCGCCTGCAATAGCCGCCCACTTATCCTGAATTTCTCTGCCAAGTGCGCTGTTTGAAAGCGTTGTAATAACGTCAAGCAACGTTAACGAAAGGCTCTTTAGAATTTCCCGTACTCCGAGATTTTCAATTTTCAATTTAGGAAGCGAGCCGACGCTTTCTTCCAATCCTAAATGCAGTAAAAGTACGGATATTCTTTCTAAATCGATGTAAAGCGTATCGTCGTCCGCGCTGTAATACGCCATAAGGAAGTTCCTCCACTCGCCGTTATGCGAAACGTAGAAGTTAAGCGAAATTCCCGAGTTACTGAACGCGTCGTAAGAGGGGTTTACATACGCTTTCAGTTCGTATCTTATATCTAATTCCGCGGCTTGCCCGACGTCTATCCCGATTGCGCCGTTAAGCGTTGCCTTAAGAAGACTTTCAACGATTGAGTCCAAACCGATGCCCGCGCTTGTCGAATGCGTTCCGATTTTAATGTAGCCGTCCGCGACTATACCGAAGTAATAGTTCTTTGTGAAGTCCGTAATATCGATATACCCCAGGTCGTACGCTCCCGCGCTCATCGTAAGCATTCCTTTGCCGTTATCGTCAAGCTCGTCGGTTACAAATACGGGCGGATAGAACCACTTAACCTTATCGATAGCAACGCTTGCGCTCACGCCTTCCTTAATATCGAGGTCAATCCTAATGGTATTGAGTATGTTCGTTTTATCAAGCGAAATTGTCACATTCCTTATACCGATTGTGCCGCCGGCTAAAAACATATGCAAAATCGTGCTCAAAGCCGTGCTGTTAAGTTTTATACTCAAAATGTCGCCTTCGGTTTTGATGTTGCCTGCTATAATACCGATTAACGCCGTGACGTCAAGCCCCGTTACTTCCGAATAATCCTCCGCGTTTTGCAGGTGATCCGAATATTCGGGGTCAAGCAGCGCGCCGATTGTCTTGCCCAAAACCTCCGTCGCCATAAGGCTCTTAATGGCGTTTTCGATTAAACCGATATTGCCGAGCATTAAATTCGGAACAAGTTGCCCCGCGGAATTCTTCAGTCCGCAGAAGTCTAAAAATATCTTATTATTATCAAGTCTAATCCTAATAAGCGTTCTTTCAATCCGCTCGCCCGCAATTTCCGAATTGAAGTAAATAACAATTTCGGCATCGGTATTTGCGAACACAATCGGGTCGATTTTGGCTCTGATATCGATATACAAATCGTAGCTTAAGCCGCCCTCGGGGAAGTTGAACTTGAGGTCCTTTAAGAATAACAAATCCGCGCCTAAGGTTGTATCTAACAGCGTGCCCAAAACGTCGCCCACCGACAGTTGAGCCGCGCTTTCGGTCGTTAAATTCAAATTAAGCCCTAATTCGAGGTTCAATAATCCCGCTTGCACATAAGAATCGATAACATTACCCGAGTTGTCGTATCTGATAATGCTGTCAAATTCGGGATACAACTGAACGGGATTTGCACTCATACCCGCCGCAAGCTTTGTTCCTACGATGTTCAATTCGAACTCGCCTCTTTCGTAAACGGCGGGGGTTCTGAAGTTGTCCGAGCCGAAGTACATTTTTGCTCCGGTAAAGGCATAGCCGCCTCTCACTCCGTCGCCGGCATTTTTCGTAATACCCGTCACGGGGTCTTTAATATTTGCGCCCATTACGTTGTACGCAAATTCGGAAATATCGCCCTTCGAGTTGCTTGCCGGGAAAATAGGCGCGATATATATCTGCCCTTGGGGGGTAATTGCCACACCGTTTTTGTCGGTACCGGTTATGTAATCTCTTCCCTCGACACCGCCTGCAATACCTACATTGGTGGTAATCGGGTCACCAGCTAAGCTTTCGCCCCTGATAATATATCCGCCGCCCGATAAACCGAGTGAAGTAGCTTTCCAGTCAATCGTACCGTTTGCAAAGTACATGTACGAAACTTTTGGCAAATATGTCACAAGTTGATTTATTAAAACAACGCGCGAATACTCCATTTTCGGCCATTTATTCCCCAATATCTCGGTTATGCTCTTGCCGAATATCGCCTTTACCAGCCCGTCATAGTCCACTACCATAGGCGCAATCATCGAGCCTATACCGCCATTAGGATTTAACAGACCTAAAACGTCGGCTATCTTTAGCGGATATGACAATTGCTTTTCGATAACTATTCCGTTGTTGTCATAAACGTCAACCTCCGTAGGCGTACCGAACAGCGACAACATACTCAACAAATCCTCAACCGTTTGCCCCTCGGATAATGAAAGGTTTTTGATTATATCGGGCATTTCCATCGAAACGACAAGTCCCGCTATGATTTCGTCAACCTCCGCGCCTAAAATGTCGTTCAAAAGTGAAACTATTAACTGCCCCGCTTCGGTTACGTTAACCTGCTTTACCATCGATATGTTTTGCCCGTCTTCGTCCGTCCAACCGGTTAAACCGTCCCTGATATACAGCACGCCTTTATAATAATACGCGCCTAATAATAGTTCCCTATTCGCTTCTTTATTTTTTTCTGCCGTAGCGGTTTGTTTGTAATTACCCTTGCCTACTCCGACGTACGTATAAGCATTTTTAGCTGAATCGTAGGTATAATCGCCCTTGCCTGCACCTACATCCTCGTATTTCGCTTGCCTGTAAACCGAATGCTCGCCCACATCGTAGCCGTCATAAGGCATACTGTACAATTCAAAAACCATGGAACTGTCGTTAGCCAAATTCCGCAAAAGCTGCCCGTTGATGTCGTCGTACATATGTATCGACGCCTTGAAAATGATATCGTAGTCGTAATTATGCGACGGCGAAACATAGTCAAGATAGCTTATATTTGCATCGACGTCCGCAACGAACCACTCGGGATTCGAGCTGTAGCTATACGACCCCGTCGGCTCGTTTTTCGAGTCGTAAGTCGGAACGGTCCGCGCAATTACCTTGCTGTTTTGGACGTCGGTGTACGCCTCCTTTGCAATCGCAGCGGGATTCGCTGTGGTGTTCACCTGCGGTCCTAACTTGTCAAGCCCGGGAACTATCGGGGCATCCGAGCCGCCGCCCGAGCCGCCCGAGCCGCCGCTGCTATCTACGGGGCCTGTGGGAGGCGTATATTCCTCGCCTGTCGCACGCTTACACGCGACGAGCGAAGCACCCATCATAAGCGTCATCAGTACCACAAGAACGAGCAAGACCTTTTTGTTTTTCATATTATCAATGCATTCCCGCAAAAAGCGAGAGTATGTCACTGATATATTATATTATATACGCGCATTTATAAAAGGGGCGTAATTGTGTCATCTGAAAGACACGTGAATGTCTTTTGCTTAAATTCTGCTTAAAATGCGAAAAAACTTTGCGGAATATGAAAGGTTTTTCTCCCCGTCGGGTTCGCCGCACTCAGATGCAGCTCTCCGCTTTCGTCAAAATCCTGCCGAAAGACGTTGAAGACGGGCGTTCCCGCCGGCATTCCTAAGCTTTGCAAAGCTTTAATTTCAAATTTCAGCGTTGCGCGCACCGTTCCGCCCTCGGCGCGGCAGGAGTGCGTTACGGTTTTTTCGGGCAGTCTTCGCTCGATTTTGAACGCGCCTTTCCCGTCATTTTCGATGATTACACAGTAGGCGGTATTGCTTGCGTTGACCGATGCCTCAAGGTAACGGCAAGGACAATCCAGACGAATCATTACCTCGTAAACGTCGCCCTCCCAAATGTCCGCATTGTATCCCGCGCCGCGGGCTACAACGTTTTGCTCCTCGCATTCGAAGTCGAAACTCAGTACGTTTTCATCGCAAAAAACCGACGCCTTCCCTGCCTGACGCGGCACGCCTCCGTCAAAATTGCGCTTCAAATAATAAGCTTTTTCCATCACTCCGAACGGCTCGCGCCGCGCTTTTTTGACCGTTTATACGGAGGGAAAAGTCCGCGGAATTTGTCCAAAAGCCGCGCCGAGGCAAGCACGATTTCCTTCGAATTTTTGACCGCAACACCCTTCATAACAGCCTTCCCTCCGATAGTCAACGATGCTACTATTGACGACGCAATTATCGTAAACCAGTACGCGCCGTCCTTGATTTCCGTTTTCGTAATTATTTGAATTACTATCGCAGCGGTGCATGCGCCGCTTATGATACTGCAGATATCGCCGATGACGTCGCCGCATATATTATTAACCTTTTCGGCGTTCCTTACAAGGTATACTGCCGTCTTGCCTCCCGTCACCCTTCTTGATGCCATCGAAAGCAAAGGGGCTAAATCGCACGCCGTAACCGCCACCGCCACGGCGTCGAAAATTATTGCTATTACGATTAGGAGTACCAACAGCAAAAGCGACGCCGTAAGCGGCGCGCTCGATGTCGTAAGCTCGGATATATACGAAAAAAACGCCGACAACGCGAACGTTATTACTATGATTTTAATAGTCCATATTGCGGGTTTAGGTAGCCCGTTACGCTCTTTCTTCTTCGAATTCGCACCTGCTTCAAGTTTTTCTTTGCCCCTTTGGACGGATGTCTTGACGGGTTCCGCCGCGCACGTTTCTTCCGTCGTATCTTCGCTTTGCAATGAACCGTCCGGCGAAAAAGACTCCTCATTTGTTTGAGGAGTTTGGAACTTGTTTCTCTCGCTTTTCTCCTCGTCGGTTAGACGCGGAAGTCTTAATTTTGCCATATAAGAGCAACTGATATTAAAGCATTCGCTTATAAAAATTCAAGGACAGACCGAGGTGGGACGTAAACCCTGCGCCATAGGTTCGGTAAGATTTCCTCACATACGCCCGCCGTCGCCGAACGGGCAGTTTCCTATTAAGTATGCGACGGGAGGTTATCCCGTAACCGAATCGCCGTTAAGGTCGCACTATAATCCGCCGCCCCCGTCCGCAAGCGGAACGGTCGGGAAAATTTCTTTGACGGGAAAGTGAGGGCATTATCTTTTGTTGCGCGAGGTACGCAAAGCGTACCGTTGATTAAACCGCGAATTTGCGATTTAACACAAACATTTCAAGGCCTGCAACGCCGTCCGTTCGCGAAAATGAACGCCGTTTGAATTCGCCCCTCCGTGTTTGTCGCTCAAAGCAGGCTACGCCGTATGCAGATGGTTTACCGCACTACGGGTTTACGGCATTACCGATAGCTTCCGCTACGATAACTTGTCGTTGAAACCGCCGTCCCGATTTAGTAGAACATTCCTATTTGCCGTCTCTTACGAAACGGCACGATATATGCTCCGCCAATATCGGTCTCCACGGAGCAAGGGTCGCCGCCCGAATGCCATTCCGGAACGCCCCTACTCCTATCCTCTTAGCAAGAACCGAGGTTTGGGCAACCTTAGCCCTCACAAAGAGTTTCATCGTATTCGCCTTTTTACGGTATTTTAACCCCGTCTTCACACCGACCTTCCCCGACCCGATTGCCGCGTCTGTCAAACAAATTATACACTTAATTCGGCATTTTATGAATTTTACCTAATTTCTTAGAACACACACGAGTATGCCGCCGTGCATGCTATACAGCGGATTTTTTTTACCACGTCGGCATTATCCTTCTTTAAGTCCTCAACGCCCCCGATTATCGGGTCGATTCTTAAATAAAACCTGTACTTCTGCCCCTTTGAAAGTTCCGTACTGTCGGCGATTTCCTGCTTTAGTTTAAGGGCGTTGTTACGCACGGTATTCGCTTTTTCTACCGCCAAAAGCGCGGAATTTGCATCCCCTGCGGCCGCGGTATTTGCGATGTCAATAAGAGAATTTATCAGCATATAGGCATCTTTATTAAGCCTTTTAGTTGCCGTAATCTGCGCATCCGTCGCATTTGCTATTGTAATATCGGAGCGCGTGAGGGTGAGCATTTTAAGCGACGCGTTCTTTTCCGCAATAGCCTCGGCATCGTCCTTTTTGTACGAAACGGTAGCCACGACATAATAGCCGTCCGCTCCCTTATAAACATATCCCGCGCCGCCCTGCGCCTTGTTCATAGGCACAACAGCCTCGGCATCCAAACGCGTTTCGTACGCGCCCTCGGCAAGAAAATAATACGCCTCGGCCGTCGCCGCGCTTTCTTCGTTCCTTAAGCTTGCCTGCATAGCGCGCATTACGCCGCTTCCGCCTAAAATTTCTGAAAAAACAAGCGTTAAGGCAAACGATAATAATATGAACGCAATTGTTAACAGCCCGCTCTTACTACCGCTTTCCTCCGCCGTTTCGGAGTTTGCTCCCCGTACGGTTAAATATCCGTCCTCGCGCTCATCTATGCGCGCCGCGGCTTTCTCCTCCTCCTCCCGCACCTCAACAAGCGTCGGCGGCGTTTGCTGTACCGTATAGGTTTCCTGCGGCACGGTACGGGGATTGTTATAGGTTTCCTGCGGCACGGTGACCGGCTCGGCAAAAGAGCGGCTCCCGTACTTATCCGAATACCGCTCTCCTTTTCTTTTTTTGTCGTATAAGTATTTTAGCTTGAACGGGTCGTAGTCAATCACTCCCTCAATTTTATGCGGTTGCGTTTTGAATAATTATCAAATGTGGAAAATTTATGGAGTTTTATAAAAATCTTTTAATTTTTACTCTTTTTCATATATTATAAATATGTGGTAACGGTCGGAATTTTAGGAAGCACGGGCTCTATCGGCAGGCAAACGCTTGACGTAATACGGGCGAACCCCGACTTGTTCTCCGTTTCGTTCCTTTCAGGCTCAAAAAATGTCGAACTATTAGAGCGGCAAGCCCTTGAATTTAACGTTAAAAACATTTCGTTTGCCGGTTCGGATTTGCAACAAAACGGCGATTTTTACGCAAATACCGACATCGTTGTAAACGGAATAGGCGGTATCGCGGGACTGAAACCCACGCTTGCCGCAATCCGCGCCGGCGTAAAACGCCTCGCCACCGCGAATAAGGAAAGTTTAATAGCTTTTTCGGATATAATAAAACGTGAAGTAAAAAAATACGGCACGGAAATTATTCCCGTTGACAGCGAGCACTCCGCAGTTTTCCGTCTTTTGCAAGGCGAGAAAGCCGAAAATATTAAAAAATTAATAATTACCGCGTCGGGCGGCGCGTTCCGTGACAAAACCAAAGAGGAACTCCGCTCCGTTACGGCAAAGGCGGCTCTCAACCACCCGACTTGGAAAATGGGCGAAAAGGTGACGGTTGACAGCGCGACTTTGATGAATAAAGCGTTTGAAATTGTCGAAGCAAGCGTTCTGTTCGAAACGCAAAACATAGACGCGGTAATCGAGAGGCAAAGCCTTGTACATGCGATGGTTGAACTTTGTGACGGCAGCGTTAAAATGCACGTTTCCGCGCCGGATATGCGCTTGCCCATTCAGTACGCGCTGACATACCCGAACGCCTGCGCTTGTTTGCCTCCGACGGATTTACGAAACGTCCGTTTTGAAGAAATCGATGCCGAAAGATTCCCTTGCGTACGCTTTGGCTACGAGGTTAAAAACGATATAAAACAGGGCGTTGTGCTTGTCGCGGCGGACGACGTTGCTGTTGAAAAATACAAAACGGGCGCGATTGGTTTCTACGGTGTGTACGACTTGGTCAAACGCGCATTAGGTGAGTTTGATGCCCCGGAATTCGACGATGAGGACTCTTTATTGGAATATTACAGATTTATTAAGAATAAGATTGATACGGAATATTAGCAGACTTTAGAAAAAATGCAGGTTTTAGCAACAATAGGATATATACTTCTCGCGCTCCTTTGCCTTGTGGCAATGGTGGTTATACACGAGTTCGGACACTACCTCGCGGGGAAGATTTTTAAGTTCAAAATTAACGAATTTGCTATCGGTTTCGGCCCGCCGATTTTCAAGCATACAAGCAAAAAAACCGGCGAGGTGTTCAGTATTCGTCCGCTGCCGCTCGGCGGATTTTGCCAGTTCCAAGACGAGGACGCCGACTCTAAGGTTGAAGGCGCGTTTAACTCGAAGCCTGCATGGCAAAGGCTAATCGTTCTGTTTTCCGGCGCGTTTTTTAATTTCGTTGCCGCCCTCATAATAATCACGTTTTTCTTTACGCTTTACGGACAGCCGTTGCCTACAATTTACAAGGTCTACGGCGATTCGCCCAATGCGGAGCTTTTGCAGCAGGACGATGCGATTATCAAAATCAACGGTCGAAACGTGAACGTTTTGGAGGAGGGCGACTACAACAAAATTCTCGCTAATGCCGGCGAAGAAGTCAGCGCAACAATACTCCGTAACGGTAAAACGATTAAATTAACGCTGCATAAGGCAAATATCGCATCGGGTAAATTCGACGAAAACGGCGAATTCATACCCGAAATAGGCGTTGACGGTAGCCCGATTACCTTTTATGGGTTTGGCATATCCACTTATGTCGCGCCGCATAAAATACCGTTTTTGTTGAGTATCGGCAGAGCATTTTCGTTTATGTTCTTCCTCGTCTACAAGATTCTCGCGCTGTTCGGGTCGTTATTTACCGGCAAAATAGGTATGGAAAACGTCGGCGGCCCGATTGCAACCGTAAACGCAATGCAGAGCGCGGCAAGAGGCGGCGCGGCAATGCTCATCTACGTTGTCAGCCTGATTTCGGCAAACCTCGCGGTAATGAATTTACTTCCCCTCCCCGCGCTTGACGGCTCGCGGATGCTGTTTTGCGTTATCGAAATGATTTTTAAGAAGCCTATCAACAAAAAAGTCGAAGGGATTATCCACGCCGCCGGGTTTATTTTACTAATCGGCTTCGCGTTATTCGCCGACGTTTTCCGTCTAATCAAACTCAACATTTGAGCGGCAATTTGAATATCCGTTAAAACGAATGCAAACAAGGCGCGCAGCTGCGCCTTGTTGTGTATTACCGAATCTTTCTTCCGTTTCTCTCCCCGAAACATTCCCCCCCCCGGCGTTGCAAAGCCTCCGCTTGAAAAAAACCGCTAATTAGTCGCGCGCGCTGATAATATAAAATATAGGGGTATGAAACCGAGAGGTTTATTTTTTGTTGTATCCGCAGTCATCCTGAGCGTGTTGTTCGGGGTGATGCTTGCCTCGTGCAAGAAGGATTCCGCGGGGGGCGTAACCACGGGAATTTACTTTTACGCAAACGGCGGAGAGTTCAGCCGCCTTGACCCCGAAACGAACGAACTTGAAACAAGCACGGTGTTTCGGGTTTTGCCTAATGCAAAGCTCGATTACGATGTAGTTCAAGACAGGCTGTGGTCTTCAAACGAAATGGACTTGCCCGACAGAAGCTTTGCGCCGGTCAAACCGGGGTTCACATTCAAGGGTTGGTACTATCTAAAGACTCCGCCCACGGACGCGGAAATTGAAAACGAAACCGCAACGATGTGGTATCTTTTGAACAATGTATGGTCTACGACGTATTCCGAGGGAAGTGAGGCATCGTCTTATGACCCCGAATGCACCGCGGACATTATACAAAGTATTACTTCTCTTCCGAAGAATTTGAGCTTTTATGCAAGATACACCCAAAGCGACGATAGCGAGAACGGAAATACCGGCAATAGCGGAAATCAGGGAGTCAGTTTCGGGCCGATATATCAGCTGTCGGCGGATAAGAATTATTACATAGTAGCAGGCAGTCAATATTCGTTAGACGGCGACGGAAACGCGCAAGCGGCGGTGATTGACGCAACGCATAAGGGTCTGCCGGTCAAGGAAATTGCGGACAGAGCGTTTTTCAACAACACAACGATAAGCAGTATCGTTATACCCCCGAGCATTACAAAAATAGGCGCGCAGGCGTTTACGGGGAGTACAAGGCTGCAAACCGTGACGCTTAACGGCGCAAACGGCTTGACGATAGGTGATTTCGCGTTCGAAAACTGCTTGCAGTTAGAACTTCCTCCGCTCCCCGCAAGGACGGTAACGGTCGGTGAAAGAGCGTTTGCAAACGTCGGCAGCGCAAGAGTGATGGGCGTGGGCATGTTAGAATTAGTTATACCGTTCGAAGTGTCGTCAATAGGCGCGAACGCTTATGAAAATACGAGAATAACAAGCGTTAATTTTGACGGCGGCGTGGGCGTTTCGGTCGGGCGCGGCGCGTTTTCGGACTGCGTACTTTTGACCGAAGCAATATTCCCCGAAAGAGTGACGGAAATTTCAATGGGTGCGTTGTTCGGTTGCTCGGAACTGCAAATTGTGTCGATAACACTTGCAAAACTCGGCGAAACGGTTATTTACGGAACGCCGAAAGCGGTGGTTTATTTTGCAGGCACGCCGGCAATGACCGCAAGCCTCAATTGGGACGCCAAATGGAACGGTGCTGACAGACCTATCTATTACGAAAAAACCTACCCCGATTATATAGACGAAAACGGCTTACAATACGTTGTAGTAACGGGAGTCACGGATATATTAACGGTCGCAGGCGGAAAATATGACTCGAAGATTATCCGCGTGTTGTCCGAAGCGGAGGTAACATATTTAGATGAGAGCGGCGAAGAAGTAACCGACGTGCTTACCGTTTTGCGTATCGGCACGAAAGCCGAGCAAACCGTTGCATTTACAAGCATTATTTTGCCCTCACAAGTAGCCTTAATCGAGGAGAAAGCGTTCAAAAGCTCCCCCGTTTATATTTTATCCGAAAGAACGTCTTTCGAGGGAACAAATTTCGCCGATTACACAACGTTTGCGGACAGACAGGTATATCTTTACTCCGAAGTTCAAAAAGACGGCGCGTATTGGCATTACGAAAACGGCGTCGCCGTGAGGTGGGACGAATGGATTGCCTCGGTGGGCGTGGAATATGTACCGCAGCGCACCCACGGAGTGCCGTCGGACGAGGATTACGCGGTAATTTCGTACGCAGTAAAAGGGTATCTTGCGAGTTATACGCCGTCTACGAGCATTACGGAGCTTGTGTTTTCAGCGAGCTACGAGGGGAAGCCCGTTGAAAGAATCCTTGCAAATGCATTCGAGTATGAGGTAGGTGTCAAAACAAAAACCGCAAACATTAAAACCGTTAAAATCCCCGCAAGTATAACTGTCATCGAAGAAGCCGCGTTCAAAAATATGCCCGCCCTTGCCACGGTAACTATGCTCAAGGGATTGGATTCGGTGGGCGACGAGGCGTTTTTCGGCTCTGCGGCGTTAGAGGAAATCGTATTGCCCGATGGCATAAGAACTTTAGGGAACAACGCTTTCAGAGCAAGCGGATTGAAGAGTATTACAATACCGTCAAGCCTGAAAATAATTCCCGAAGGAGCGTTCCGAAACAACCTTTCGCTCGAAAGCGTTTCATTCGCTTACACAATACTGAACGGCGGAGTTGAGGAAATCAAAGCGAATGCTTTTGACGGCACGGCAATCAAAACGCTTGTTTTCCCGGTCTCCTTGAAAAAAATAGGGAATTACGCTTTTAATGCGTCGGCGAAGCTGACGAGTATAGATTTCGTCAACTCGGCAATCACCTCAATCGGCAGCTCTGCGTTTGCCGGGGCGGTTGAGCTTAGGGCGATAAGCCTGCCGGCAACGCTTGCGGATACGTATGACGGCGAAATTTTAACGGGTACGGGCTTGGGCTCGCATGCATTCGACGGCGCGGTCAATGTGACATCGGTGGTTGTGCGCCAAAACATTACGGTTATCCCCGACTACTGCTTTGCAGGGTTGGAGGCATTGACGGAACTGCTCCTCCCGGCAGGGCTCAAAAGAATAGGCGAAGGCGCGTTCAAGGCGGAAAACGGCAAAATCGCGGCTTTGGATTTGACCGCACACGCGTCGTTAAAGGAAATAGGCGTAAGCGCGTTCGAGGGACAAAAAGCGTTAAGAACTTTAAGATTGCCTTTATCGTTAGTATCTATCGGCGGCGATGCGTTCAAAAACGCGTCGGTTCTCACGGACGTTTATTTGTATTCGGCAAGTTTAGTGGGCGGCACGGGCAGCGCGTTTGCCGAAGAAGTTTCAACTTGGAAGGCTGCGGATAAGGGCATAAGGCTTGTAATTATGAGCTCGGTTAACGGAATCCGCCCGAACTTATTTGAGGGCGCGCAAAGGTTAACGCAAATCGAATTTGTCCGCGACACCGTATGGGCAACGGGCGGCTTAGCAATCGGCGCGGGTGCGTTCAAAGATTGCCCCTATTTGTACGACGTATCATTGCCGTCCGAATTATTAAACGTTATGGGCGCGGAGGCGTTCAAAAACGACATAAGGGCCGTTATATATTTCGAAGGAGATGCGGTAAACGGCGGCGAGCTTTCTATTGAAAGCATACCGTATTACACCAATTTATCCTCGGATATGATTTTAGAGGACAGTCAGTACACGGATTATGCAAAATATGTGGTCTTAAACGGCGAGGCGGTACTCACAAAATATACCGGCACGAGAACGCTGTACATTCCTACCGAAACAAGGGCGATAGGCAGCGGGAATTATCCCGTAACGACGATCGGCAGCAAGGCGTTCGCGTACGGCGGCTTGTACGGCTTTACTCAAGCGGTTATCCCCACGAGCGTTGTTACGGTTGCGAAAAACGCGTTTATAGGCAACAACGACGGCTCA
>JAISKW010000087.1 GCA_031260775.1 Christensenellaceae bacterium | reverse complement strand
CTCTTCCGATCTGAAGACACACGTATTAAATACGTTCAAACCCTCGCAAAGCGCATTTTTACCGACTCCGAATTGGCGGCGGATATAAACAAAAACATTTTGTCCGATACGGATATCGCCGATACCGCCTCACCCGCTCTTGCCTCAATCCGCGCAAAAATCCGCAAAGCCGGCGGCGAAATTAAGGATAAGCTTATGCAGTTCGTGCGCAAACCCGAGCTTGCAAAATACCTTTCGGATTCGACCGTAACAATCCGCAGCGACCGCTACGTACTGCCGGTAAAGAGCGAAATGCGCAGCTTTATCCCCGGGTTCATCCACGACCAAAGCGGCAGCGGAAAAACCGTGTTCATCGAACCGCTCCCCGTTTTGGAGCTGAATAACACGCTTAAAACCTACAAAATTGAGGAAGCCAAAGAAATCGATAAGATTTTAGAGCGTTACACCGGGCGTGTAAACGCAATTTCCGACTATATTAAGGAAACCGAAATTGTCTTAACCGAGTTGGACGTACTGTTTGCAAAAGCACGCTACGCGCTGTCATATAATGCTGTTAAGCCCGAAATTAATATCGACGGCTACGTTCGCATAAACAACGGCGCGCACCCGCTGATTTCACAAAAAAAGGTAGTGCCGGTTTCGCTTGCGCTCGGTCGCGAGTACCGTATTTTGATGATAACCGGGCCTAACACCGGGGGTAAAACCGTTACCCTCAAGCTGACCGGTCTTTTGTGCCTTATGGCGGCATCGGGGCTGTTTGTGCCCTGCACCTCGGCGGATATTTCACTTTTCGATAACGTCTACGCGGATATCGGCGACGAGCAAAGCATCGAATTATCACTGTCGGCGTTTTCGGCGCATATGTCGAACGTCGTTAATATTACAAACGCCCTGACCGCAAAATCGCTTGTGCTGTTTGATGAGTTAGGCAGCGGCACCGACCCTATCGAGGGCGCGGCAATTGCGCTCGCCGTTACGGATTTCATAAAAACCGTTGGCGCACGCACGGTTATCACGACGCACTTCGACGAGCTGAAACGTTACGCCGTTGCCGAAGACGGGGTTGAAAACGCCGGCGCGGACTTTGACCCGATTTCTCTCCGTCCGACGTATAAACTCAATATCGGGCTCCCCGGTGCTTCAAATGCGTTAGCCGTTGCGAGGAATTTAGGACTTAAGCCGGAAATTATTAAAAAGGCGGAGGACGGAATTTCGGTTGATAAACTCCACTACGAAAAAATTCTGAACGAGCTTGAAAAAGCCCGTTTAACCGCCCTGCAGCAGGAAGCGGAGGCGGCTAAACTCCTGAAAGCTGCGAAGGAAAGCGAGGCGGTAGCGCATGCCGAAAAGGAAAAAGCCGAGGCGTTCCGTAAAGAACTTTCACACAACGCAAAAAAGGAAACACAGCGTATGGTCGGCGAGGCGTTCGAGGAAGCTAAAGAAATTATCCGCACGCTGAAAGCTATGCTGAACGCCGAGGAGGAAGCGGATATCGCCGAGGCACATAGGCTTAAAAACAAAATTTTGGGACTGTCGGACGGCTTGAACGCTCTTGAAGACGACAACATTGCGGAAACGGAGGACGGCACGCCTCTAAAGGTCGGCGATACGGTAAAGGTAAAAACATTAGGCGTTTTCGGCGTGATTGCCAAGCTTAACGGGCGCAACTCCGCGACAATACAAATGGGAAATATGCGCTCGGAATTTCCGTTGAGCGTATTGAGCAAGGTAAAAAAACCTAAAGCAAACGATAATAAGCAGCTGCGCAGCAGCTTGTTAATAATCCGCGAAAAGGGCTCCGAGGGGAAAAGCACGTCGGTGCCGTACGAATTGAACCTAATAGGTAAAACGGCGCGCGAAGCGGAGGAGGAAATCATAATCTATTTAGATAAAGCCTCGAACCTCAGATATAACGAAGTCCGTATAATTCACGGGCACGGCTTCGGCGTGTTAAAGGAAAAAGCGCGTGAAATTCTAAAACGTTCCGCGCTCGTCCGCGAATTCTACGACGCGCCGCAAAATATCGGCGGCGAGGGCGCAACCGTCGTTAAATTGCATTGAAATAAATCATAACGGATTTGCTAATATGGAATGATTGGATTATCATATTCGGGTACCGCTCTTAACGGGGTCTGTAATTTTGCGCCGACGGGTAACCGAACAGCACAAAAACCTCGCGGGCGTGTCCTATGATTGCTAAGAATATCAGCCCGCTTTCGGGCAAAATATGCATCAAAAGGGAAACAAAAATGTACGCAATAATAAACTGCTCCGGGAAGCAAGAAAAGGTTGTCGTCGGCGATAAGCTCAAAATTGAGTCAATCACGGCGGGGGTCGGCACCATCGTTGAATTTACGGTGGCTCTGATTGGCAAGGAGGACGGTATCATTTTAGGTGACGCAGTCCAAAACAGCAAGGTTACGGCAGAGGTTTTATACCACGGCAAGGGTAAAAAAATCGTCGTGTACACCTACAAAGCGAAGAAAAACGTTCGCCGTAAAAAGGGTCACAGACAGGGCTACACCGAAATCTTAATAAAGGACATCATCGCGTAATCACAAGTGCTAACGGTAAGGGTTTCAAAAAAGAACGGCAGAGTAAAAACCGTAGAGGCCAAAGGTCACACGGGATATGCGGAAGAGGGCAGCGACATAATCTGCTCGGCAGTATCCGCACTGACACAAACCGCGCTCTTGGGGCTAATTAAAGTAGCTAAAGCCGAAACTAAATACGAAACCCGCGACGGATATTTATCCTTTACCGTAACAGAAACCGATTCAGTAAAACTAAACGCCGCCGACATTATCTTGCAGACAATGTGCGTCGGAATAAAAGACATAAGCTCGGGCTATCCCGAATATGTCAAAACCGAAAACTTTTAACAGTTTTCCAAAAAGGAGATAAAAATGTTTATTCAAATACAATTATTCGCACACAAAAAGGGTGTAGGAAGCACCACAAACGGTCGCGACAGCGAGGCAAAACGCCTCGGAATTAAAAGAGTTGAGTGCCAATCGGTACTCGCCGGCACGATTTTAGTGCGCCAAAGAGGCACAAAGTTCCACCCCGGTAACAATGTAGGTATCGGCAAGGACGACACGCTTTTTGCGCTTATCGACGGGGTTGTTAAGTTCGAAAGACGCGGCAGAGACAGAAAGCAAGTCAGCGTTTATTCGGCTATACAGCAATAGTTTGTGTAATATACGGGGATTCCCCGTTAATATAACGCAATAACGGAAGAACTCGCAAGCCCTGAAAGGCTCGTCTGAGGTCTTCCGTTTTTTTGTGAAAAAGGTTGGACGTTGTTGGACTCTGCGACTCCGCGCAGGGTGACAGAATACATACTGATTGTCTACGCGGCTATAAATTGCCGATTTTCTCAATTTTTATCGAAGAGTAGTAGACTTCTACCGCATCTACATCGCCGTTAAGCATTCCCAAAAATTCGAGGGTAAGCACCGCGCCGGCGGGGAGAGGCAACACGGTGCTTTTAATTGCCTCCATAGGAGTTCTGCTGTCGGTCACATTGACAGAATCGAGCGAGGAGCCGTAATTGTGAATTTGAAAAGAAGCCGTACCCGTTTGAGAGAAGAAGTATACGTAATAGGTTACGCGATAAAGACCGTCCTCGGTAATTTTGAAATCGGTAGAGGGGGAATCGTGCGTAATAGCGTCGCCGACCGTATTGTAGTTGTCGCCGAACGAAATGTCCGTGCCCGTCATTA
>JAISKW010000187.1 GCA_031260775.1 Christensenellaceae bacterium | reverse complement strand
GGAGCGCGCAAAGGGCGGCGCGGGGCTTATCATTACCGAAATCACAAGGGTAAACGACACAAGCGGAGCGGCGACCTTCGTGCAGCTTGCCGTTTCAAAGGACGAGCATATCGAGGGCGTTAAAAGGCTAACCGATGCCGTACACAAGCACGGCGCGAAGCTTTTTGTGCAATTACACCACCCCGGGCGGCAAAACGTCGGGCTTATGAACGGGATTCTGCCCGTGACGGCGGCGGCGGTTAAGTACATACCCGGTTTCAAAAAACTACTCTTAAAAGTAATGCCCGTCGCGAAAGCGATGATTAAGCACAATTTGGTATTTAGGAGCGTCGCGCCGAGCAAGTGCGCAACCTCCAATTTTGCGGGAGGACGGATTCGCGCGCTACGGCACAACGAAATTGAAAAACTGATTAGGCAGTTCGTCGCCGGCGCGGAAAGAGCCAAAAAAGGCGGCGCGGACGGTGTGGAACTCCATAGCGCGCACGGATATTTACTGCAACAATTTATTAGCCCCGTCACGAACCAAAGAACCGATGAGTTCGGAGGCGAATTAAAGAACCGCGCGCGGTTTATTTTCCGAATCATTACGGGAATCAGGGAGCGGTGCGGAGAGGACTTCCCGATAGTCGTAAGACTTTCTTTGGACGAAATGTACGCAAAAATCGGACAAGAAGGCAAGGGCTACGACATTCAAGAGGGTTTAAGATACTGCAAAGCGTTGGAAATTGCCGGCGTTGATGCACTTGATATTTCGAGCGCAAGCTACGACACAATGAACTACTGGCTCGAGCCGGTAAGCTTCGAGCCGGGCTGGAGGGCATACCTTGCCGCCGAGGTGAAAAAGGTTGTAAAAATCCCCGTAATCGCCGCGAACTTAATTAGGAGTAAAGAGCAAGCCGAAACGCAATTGCAAAACGGCACGCAGGATTTCGTATCGTTCGGCAGACCCTTCTTAGCCGACCCGCACTTCCCCAAAAAGTGGGAGGAAGGGCACGAAAAGGCGGTTAAAAGATGCATTCAATGCCTGTACTGCTTTGAAAATATGCACGACAAGGCGTTCGATTTAACGAACGGAGTTTGCGCACTAAACCCGACCGTGGGCTCCGAAAAGTCCTATTACAGGACCCGAGGGGAGCAAAAAGGCGACGGCAAGACGGTTGTCGTAGTCGGCGGCGGCGTTGCCGGACTGTATGCCGCAACGGAGTTAAGGCGAATCGGCTTTGAGGTTATTATTTACGAAAAAATAGGCGGTAACGGTGGGCAGTTGTGCTTAGCCGCCGCGCCCGACGCAAAGAAAAAACTGCTTTGGGCGGTAGAGGATTTAACAAATAAGGTAAAGCAGCTCGGGCTTACCGTAATACGGGAGGAAGCAACCGCCGCGAAAATAATTGCGGCAAATCCGTACGCCGTGGTCGTCGCTACCGGCGCGAACGCGGTAAAACCGCCATTCATTAAGGGGTATGAGCGCGAAAACGTGTACACCACCACCGACATATTAAACGGCAGTGTTTCGCTTACGGACAAGAAAATTGTGCTCGCCGGCAGCGGATTGACCGGGCTTGAAACCGCCGAATTTTTGGGAGAAACAAACGAAATTACGATCGTTGATATGACCGACACCGTCGCAAAAGGCGCGTATTTCCAAAATGTTGACGACGCGCTTAACCCTCTTAAGGAGCGGAACGTCAGTTTCGTTTTGGGAGTTAAGCTTAAGGAAATTACCGACGACGGCGTTGTTTTGCAAGGCGTTAAGGATGGAAAGGAACAAACCGTTAATTGTGATGCCGTAGTGCTTTCTCTCGGTGCAAAAAAGAACGACGCGCTTGTTACGGAGCTTAAGGAAAAACACTCAAGGGTGTATGCTATCGGCGATTGCGCAAAAATCGGACGCATCGGAGATGCGACGCAATCGGCTTATGCGGCAATTAAGAGCATAGTCGCATCCATATAAAATGATTAAATTAAAGCAAAACGAAGCGTTTTTGGTAACAAGTTTTCCCAACCTTTTTTACTTGACCGGCTATAAAAACGAGGATGCGGCGGCACTTGTATACGGCGGTACGGTGTATTATGCGACCGACAGCCGTTGCGCAACCGAGGCGGCGGAGGCGGGCAAGGGAAGATACGAGGTCGTTCCGATTGTAAAAGGCGAAACGTATATCGGTAAAGCGGTTGCGGTATTAAAGGGGAAAATAGACGGAAAGAGCAAATTATTTTACGAGGAAGAACGCGTAAAAAAGTGCGAATATACCGAAATTTCCGCCGCCTTAAAAGCGGTGTTCGGCGCGGACAAGCCGAAGCTTGCAAAAGGCGAAAAGCTGTTTACGGAAGCCAAAAGCGTCAAAACGGAAGCCGAAATTAACAATATCAAGTCGGCGCAACGCATAACCGACCGTGTGTTTTGGGAGATTACAACGGGGCGTAACGGCAAGGGAATTTTGAAGGACGGCATCACGGAGAAAGACGTTAAGAACTTTATCGATTGCGAGTTCATCAAAGCCGGAGCGGAAAACGCGTTCGATACAATCGTGGCGTTCGGGGAGCGCGCCGCGTTGCCGCATGCACATCCGTCCGACAGGAAACTGAAAAAAGGCGATTGTATTTTGATTGACTTCGGCGCAAAATACAACGGCTATTGCTCGGATATGACAAGGACGTTCGTTTACGGCTATGCAACGGAGGAGTTCAAAGCCGCATATAAATTGGTTTTAGAGGCGCAAGAGCTCGCACTCAAAACGGCGAAAGCCGGCGAAAAAAGGGGTTGCGATATAATGAATCAAGTTGTTGACTTTTTCAAAGAAAACGGTGCAGACCAACATTTTACCCACTCGTTAGGGCATTCTTTGGGAGTAGAAATCCACGAAAAACCGGGCTTCCGTACAAACGACAGTTCAAAACTTGCCGTAAACAATATAATAACCTTCGAGCCCGGGCTTTATTTTGAGGGGAAATTCGGAATAAGGATTGAGGATATGGCGATTATTACCGAAAAGGGCACGGTTAATTTAACGCATTCGCCGAAAGAGCTGCTGATTATCTAAAAGGAAACCGAAAACTTCTTGCCCATTTTGACGGGGTTATAGCTTTGTTTGGCTTGCCTAAGGGCATCGCTGCCGGCGTCATCCTCACGGTTAATGAATTTCACACCGTATTCTTTGAGGATTTTTTGCGCAAATTTCATATTTACAACCTGATAAGAGCCTTTACGGTGGATGTCCGCGCGTTCGATATGCGAAAAGAGCGTATCGCCGATGACCTCACCGCAAGTGAAACCGCAAACGGTATCTTCCACTTTTAAGATGCCGCCGACAAAGCCGTAAGAAGTAAAATTTTCAAGAATTTCGCGGATTCGTGCGTTTTCGTACTGTTGCATTGCGGTGAATTCGTGCCCGCGCGAGCGCGCCCATTCTTCCTCGTAGGCGATAACCTCGGCGGCGTTGGCTTGAGTGAGGTTTATAAATTCGAAGTCGGGGTAGTTGTCCTCAAAGTTAATAACCAAATTCCGTTTCGACGCGAACGCGTGCCCGGGGAGGGTGGCGAGTTCCTTTGCCGAGTAAATATAGTCCGACCACGTGGATAATCCGGTGATTTTGCAATTAGGGAAAGCCGCTTGAATTTGCGGCAAAACGGCTTCCGGAACAGGGTTTACGGTAGCCGCAGAGCCGATTTCTTCAAATAGAAGACGGATGCCCGAAACGATATCGCCGCCGTTTAACGGGAGGGGGAGAGGGTAAACGGTTTCGTCTTTTTTATCGATATTTATGCTTCGGGTAAAAAGGTAACCGTCTTTTACGGCGCAGGAATAGCCGTAGTGTTCCGCCCACATAAAGTAACCGCCCACGGTAAAATCGCAAATACCGAACGTATTATTTAGGAAAAACGGGCGGAATTTTTGTATGTCATCAAGTTCGAGCGGCTTAAAATTAAGCATAGGAAAAAGCATACTTTTGTATGCATCTATATTGTACTCTTTTTGAATATAGCAAACAAATAGGAAAAAGTGGTTGCGGAACTCTTGACGAGAAGAATTAGCCGAATATTAAACCCCGGCTTTTATATCGGTGAAGGCGGAGATTGTAATTTCGCGCTTTGCGAGGCGGTCGGTGAGTTTTTGTTTGGTTTTGCCGCTGTTGCCGCCGCCGGAGGTGAATATTAATTCAACCGTTGTTCCGTTCGGGATTTTTTCAGCAACCGCGTTAAACGCCGGCACGGGATTGCCCGCCCAAATCGGAAAGGCTAAAATTACGCGCTCATAAGAGGCAAAATCCGCTTCGAAAGGGAGAATCTTTGAGGCTTTTCCGCCGATTGCTTTTGGCGCGCCGCTCAAAAACGCTGACAAAATCCCACGCTTTTTAACTTCCTTTATTTCTATAAGCTCCGCGCCGAGTGCCGCGGCTTCCTTTTCGGCAACGGCTTTCGTCTTGCCCGAAAATGAATAATATACTACTACTGTACTCATATCCGTATTATATATCTTATGCCCGTTCGATAAAAGAATACCTTAAAAATAAAAATACTAAACATATATGTTAGGTATAAGCATATTTGCGCTTTTTATTGTATAACATACAATATATAGTAATGAGTAACATTGTTAATGAGGCAAAATTAAAGAACTTTATATGCCGCGGCATTCGCGGACAACTCGAACACCGTGCGCTTTGGTTATACTACCTTGTGGACGAGGCAAAAAAACTCGGGGTTGACCCGTCGTTATACGCCGGCGCGGCGATTAACCGTTGCGGTCGCTATCAGGGCGCGGAATTACATAAGGTGAAAACCATGAAAAACGGGCTTGTCGGTTTCCGTAAAACCCTTTTTACCCGTCCCACTCAATGGATGTTCGAAATGAAGGTGGTTGAGTCTACTCCCGACGCCTTAAAACTTAATTTCCATTATTGCCCCCTCGTCAAGGCGTGGCAAAAAATAGGGCTATCCGATGAGGAAATTAAAGAGTTGTGCGCCACCGCTATGTGCGGCGACAGAGGACTTGCCGAGAGCCAAGGCGCGGAGCTTGTAATCAACAAAACCATTGCCGACGGCGACGGCTATTGCGACATTCAATTCATAGCAAAAAAGGATTAATTAAACCATGGACGAGAGAACTCTTACTTATGCAAAAGAACTTGCGAGGCTGATTCAGACTCCCACAACGGTGCTTTCGGACACCGTATATTTCGAAAAATTCCACGAGGTGTTATGGGAAATTTTCCCGAACATTAAGGCGCAAACGGAAATCAAAAAGATTTTCGGTAACGCGCTTTTAATAAAATGGAAGGGCAAGACCGACAAGAACCCTCTTATGCTTATGGGGCACCAAGACGGCGCGCCGGTCAACGAAGAAGGTTGGGACGTTCCGCCGTTTTCGGGCGAAATTAAGGACGGCAAAATTTGGGGGCGCGGCGCAATAGACGACAAAAACACGGTTTATCTTTCGCTAAAGGCGATTGACGAGCTTATCGGCGAGGGGTTTGTGCCCGAAACCGACGTGTATTTCGCCTCCTCCGACAACGAGGAAGCCGCCGGTGAGGGAACGCCGCATATCTTAGAATATTTGCAAGAAAACGGCATCAAGCCGGCAATCGTAATCGACGAGGGCGGCGCGGTCGTAACGGACATTTTTTCGATGGTAAAAAAGCCGGTTGCGGCTATCGGTATTATCGAAAAGGGCTTCGGCGTGTACAAATTCACCGCGAAGTCGCACGGCGGACACACCACAACGCCGCCGAAAAACACGCCGTTCGAGCGGCTTTCGGCGTTCATTACCGATATTTCAAAGCATAACTATTTCAAGCCCAAAATGACCAAAGAGGTAGTTGCGATGATAAGTGGAATTTCCGGCGCGACAAACGGCATTGTCAGCTTCGTTTTGAAGCACATTAAGTTGTTAAAACCTATAATTACGCCGATTTTACCCAAATTAGACCCGTTTTTCAAGGCGTTATTATCAACGACCATTACGTTTACAATGGCGGGAGGCTCGGAGCTTCCGAACGTCATTCCTAACGAGGCGTACGTTGTTGCGAACACGCGCTATGCAAGCCATTTTACCGTTGCGGACGGCGAAAAGTTGTTCAAAAAGCTTGCAAAAAAGCACGATATCGAGTTCGAAAACATAATGGCGCGCGATGCAACACCCGTTGTTGATATTAACTCCGAAAGCTACAAATTCGTTGAAAACTGCGTAAAGCAGGTTTACAAGGACTGCGCGGTTATCCCTTATGTCGTATTCGGCGCGACGGATTGCCGCTATATGTTTAACGTATCGCCGTGCGCGCTCAGGTTTACGCCGTTCCGTTTGTCCTCCGAGCAGATGTCCAAAATGCACGCCGACAACGAAAATGTGGACGCTTCCGCACTCCCCGAGGGCGTAGACTTCTTCAAGCTTCTTATTTCTACATACAAAGGATAGGTTAATTCCCTATTCCTACAAGGTCAAAAATATTATCTGCCATTTGTTGGTCGGAGTAGCCGCTGACGTATGTTTGCGGTACGCGTCCGGCGATTACGTTTTCGGAAACGACAAACGAAACGGTCACCTCGGCGCGCTCGGTTTTGAGAGGGATTAAAACCTCCACGGTAACCTTTACCGTTAAGTAAAGCCGATGCAGCGTGTTGTTTATTCCCGACGGAGCAAAGCTTGATTTGAGAGATATGTCGCTGTAGCCCGCAACGCGCATATTAACGTCCACATCCTTTCCCTTTTCCGAAAGGAGCGCGCTGCCGGTAAACGCGCCCGTTTTCACCTTGATTGTCCGTTTTTCGATGCTTGCGCCGGCTTTTTGCATTTCGGTTTGCGTCAAGACAAGCGCGCTGTTGACCGCGCCCGAAACGGCTTTTACAAGGACAATTTCGCCGTCTTGGTTGCGCTCATACTCGGTAAATTCGCTTTGAAATGCCGGTTGTGTACGTATGCGGAGCATCGCAACCGAAACCTCGTTCCTGACGATTCTCTCGGCTTCCGCCTTGCAAATCGAACGGACAAACGGATACGATACGGTTTTGACGTACAAAAACGCGGAGATTACTCCGCACACTAACAACAAAACGGCGACTGTCTTTTTTAAGTTCTTCTTAATTTCTTTCAAAATTTACTCCGTTTTTGCGACTTCGCGCGGTAGGACGACACGATAGCCCGTTCCCGTTCAATAAAAGAAAGAAAGGCGCATTGCTGCGCCTTGTCGTTCACTGTCAAAAGCAAAGGAGGGGAATGCGTTTCGCGGAAATGTAGGCACCTCCCCCTCTCAAAAATCAACCCTATTACCTGTAATACACGATTTTCTCGCCGCCCTTGAGGGGAAGCTCGAGGGTCTTGTTTCGGGAAAGCAACTCGTCCTCGCCGACCTTCAGCTTTTTAGCGATATCCCAAAGGGTTTCGCCGGCTTTGGCGAAAGTGATAGTAAGGGCAGCCGGATTGCGCTTTACGGGCTCCTTCTCCTTGATTTCGCCGATGTATTTGATAGTTTTTGCACCGGAGGCATACACCTCGCTGAAAACCTCACCCGTGATTTCAATTTCGTCGTTGCGCTTGGCGCGGGCGGTCAAGCCGGATACTACCGTGTTTGCCGTGATATCGTTTTTGCACGGGAAGTTACGCGCCACACTTATCTTGTAAGGGATTTGCGCCTTGACTTGCGAATAGGCGTCGTTTTCATCCAAATAAATGACGTTCGCGCCGACCTTGCCTTCGACTAAGAGCTCGTCGAAGTTCGTCGCTTCCTCTCCCTCCGGGTAAACGCCCGAAACGCAAACGACGGAACGTATGCGCGGTTTGGACTCGTCGATGCGAACGCTGCCGCCGATTCTTTCCGCGCCGCTTGCAACGCAAAGGTGCGAATCGGTTTCGGCTTCCTGCTCAACGACAGTAAGCTCGTTGTCGCAAGAGTAGGCGTCGACGACAGGGTACACTTGCTCCTTTACGATTCCGCACCCCGAAAGGGAGATGACCGTTTCGATGCGGATTTTGGTGCCGTCCTCGTTAAGCTTTGTGAGGTTTGTGGCATCGCAATCGGCGATGATTGAAACGAAGTCGTTTTCGGATATGCCCTGCGCCAAAATTTCGCTTTTGAAGTTGCTTGAGAAAGTCCTTGATGTGAGGTTGTCGCCCGAAAGATAGATGATGTGGGTGTACACTACACCGTTAACGGTGACGACCTCGCCGCCGACGTTAACGCCGGTTACGATAGCGCGCGACTCAACCGACAGGTCGCGGCTTTGCGCGTCCTTGAGGTCGTACTCCTCCGAGGCGATAATTTCCGCCTCTTTGATTGCCACAAGTTTTTCGATTTCGGCGGGAGCGGTCTTTGCGTAAATGCCGCTGCACGGCTCGCAGAATGTGAAAGAATACGGCGCGGTGACGTATCCGCTAAGCTCGATATTTGTGAATATTTTTATGTTTTGGGTGCCCGAGAAGTCGCACGCGGTAACCCGTGTATAGATTGTTCCGCTTGATGCCGGTTGTATAAAGGAGTTTCGGAGAACGCCCTCCGAGGTGTCGGAGAACGACTGCGCCTCGATGCCGTTTTCGGATTTATAGATTACCTTATATGTAACCTTCAGCCCGACTTTGATTTCGCCCTTTGCCGCCTCGTAGCGAGTTTTTTTCGCGCATGCGACAACTGTTATGACCTGTTGGCTGTCTCTTAATACGATTTCCTTTTCTACCCGGATTGCTTGGGGAGTTAAAATAACCCTCTTGTCGCCTGTTACTAACATTTATTTACCTCCGTGGCGTGAGTTCCCAAAATTCAGGTTACTTCCGCCTCTGTAAATGCTATTCGGGAGGGCCGATAAATATTACATAATATGAACAAATTTGAACACGGCTATGGTTTTTGCGACTCCGCGCGGAAGGACAAGAATATTCTCGCATGCAAAAAGGTTATCCTTTATTACATACGTGTTCGTGCAAAGGATGCTGCGAGGACCTCCGAAACGCCGTTTTCGGCAATTACGCGCGCCGCTTCGGCTATGGTTGCGCCGGAGGTCACGACGTCGTCGATAATAAGCACGGTTTTATCCTTATATAATTCCTCGTCTAATGTCATATCGAATGCAAACGAGCCGATAATGTTTTTTTCGCGCTCGCGGCGGGTTTTACCTTTTTGACGGTTGACGAACGGCGTTCGAAGCAAAAGCTTATGCATTGGGATTTGCAACGCTGCCGATAATTCCTCGCAGATTTCAACGATATGGCTGAAACCGCGGCTAGTCATTGCCTCCCGTGATGCGGGGATAGGACAGATTATGTCGGCTCTGACGTGCTGCGTTGACAAATAATCGGCTATATAGCGCGCAACGTACTTTGCAAGATAACGGTGACCGTGCTCTTTGTACAGCAAAACCGTTTTGCGGACGGTGTCCTTGTAAACAAAAACAGAGTAAAGCTTGTTGTACGGAGGGGGATTGGTGAGGCAGTCTTGGCAAAGCGCGTCGGTTTGATTTTCAATATTCCCCGCGCAAACGTTGCAAACCTTTTCCTCCCCGTTATAAACAAGGGAGCAAGAGCACTCCTCGCACGTGCTAAGATAGCGGTCCTCGTCCGAAACGATTTCCTTTCCGCAAAAAATGCAGGAGTATCCTTCGGGATAGAAGACGGTTTTTATTGTTTTGAGGATTTTTTTAATCAAATGTCGTTTTTGTGTTTTTCTTTATATGCTTGAAACCTCTCAATTACGTCGTTCAAATCGCCGGCAAAGTAGAACAGCGACTCGGGAATTTCGTCCGCTTCGCCCTCTAAAATGCGCTCTACGCTGTCGATTGTAGCGGTAAGAGGAACGTATTTGCCCGGCATATTTGTAAAGACCTCCGAAACAAAGAACGGTTGCGAGAAAAACCTTAAAATTTTGCGCGCACGGTAAACAGTAGTTTTATCCGCATCGGACAGCTCCTCCATACCCAAAATCGCTATGATGTCTTGCAACTCCTTGTTGCGCTGTAAAATCTCCTGAGTGCGGCGCGCAACCGCGTAGTGACGCTCGCCTAAAATGAGCGGCGAAAGTATCCTTGACGACGACGCAAGCGGGTCAACGGCGGGGTAAATGCCCTCCTCAACAACCTTGCGCGAAAGCACGGTAGTGGCGTCAAGGTGCGAGAAAATCGTTGCCGGTGCGGGGTCGGTTAAGTCGTCCGCCGGCACGTAAACCGCTTGTACGCTTGTTATAGAAGCGTCTTTTGTGGACGTAATGCGCTCTTGTAAAACGCCCAATTCGGTGGCTAATGTCGGCTGATAGCCAACCGCGCTCGGCATTCTGCCAAGTAGCGCGCTCACCTCGCTCCCCGCTTGAACGTAGCGGAAAACGTTGTCGATAAACAGCAAAACGTCTTGTTTTTTGACGTCACGGAAGTACTCCGCAACCGTCAAGCCCGAAAAGGCTACCCTCATACGCGCGCCCGGCGGCTCGTTCATCTGCCCGAACACAAGCGCGGTGTTCTTGATGGTGCCGCTATCGGTCATTTCGGTGAGCATATCGCCGCCCTCGCGCGAGCGTTCGCCGACTCCCGTGAATACCGAATATCCGTTATGTTCGGCGGATATCGAGCGGATAAGCTCTAAAATCAGCACGGTTTTACCCACGCCCGCGCCGCCGAACAAGCCTATTTTGCCGCCCTTTGTGTACGGCGTTAAAAGGTCGATTACTTTAATTCCCGTTTCAAGAATCTGCGTTCTGCCGCTTTGCTCCGAAAAGGGCGGCGGCAAACGGTGTATGGGGCGGCGTTCCTTGGTTTTGATTTCTCCCGCGTCGTCAATAGGCTCGCCTAAGACGTTAAGAACCCTGCCTAAGACCTCCTCTCCGACAGGCATCGTTATGGGAGAGCCGGTTGCCTCAACGCGTGCGCCGCGGTACAGCCCCTCGTTTGCCTGCAGGGCAAGGGTGCGGACAACTCCGCCGTCAAGGTGACCCTCGACCTCTAACGCGATAGACGCCTCTCCTGCATAGGCAAGCAGTTTATCGTATATTTTCGGGATATAGTCCTTGAACGAAACGTCAACAACCGAACCGTTTACCGAATGCACAACACCTTCGTGATTCATTTTTAATAAGGCTATGTTCATTAAAGAGCAAGCTATTCCGCTACCGCGGAAGTCAGAATGTAGGTTAAATCGTTTTCGATGATAATAAGGGGGATACGGAAAGAATAGTTATACGCGCCTAAACCGTTGACGGCGGGGTATAACTTGTAGCTTTCTTCGCTGTAATAAACATAAATCGGAGTGCCGATAGGGGCTTCGGTACGGGCGAACACATATTCGTCACCGCTTATTGTTTTCTTAACCGTTTCGCCTAAAGAAAGGTCGAAAACCTCCGCGCTTACGGTTTTGGTTTTTGTGCTTTTCGCAACCGACAGCGCGTAAATCTCGCGTGCAACCGGGTCAACCACCGAAAAGGTTGCCGATAGATTTTCGTCCGTTCGGGGATATACATACAAAAGAGCGTTATCTACGGCATTAGCGGCTTTAATTTTCTTTTGCGAGTCGCCGTTCAGCGTATATTCGTAGTTCTTTTTGTTGTATTTGTACGAAATTTCCGTGCCGTCAATCTTTTTATAGCCGGCTAACGTTGTAAAGCCGTCAACGACAGCCTCGCTTGTCATAGTCCGACCGTCGTTGAGGGTAGCGGTTTGTACGAATGTAAAGCCCTCAACGCTGCCTGCGGTGTAATCGTCGTCAATATGCGCCGTTTTCATTTCGCTGCCGCTTGTATAACGCGTAAGAACCGTGGTGAGCTCGCCTATTACGTCGCCGTTTTCGTCCAAGACGTCGTATTTAAGCGTTTCGCGCGAAGCGTACGCCGAACCTTGTACTTCCGGCGTTGAGCATGCCGCAAGCACGACAAGCGAAAGACCAAGAATTATACCGCTTACAAGTATTGTAAGAAACTTTTTCATTTTATTTATTATAAGTTGGTTTTTAATTTTGAACCAATGAAAACAAAAAAGAACACGGCGAGCCGTGTTCCCAATGTGAATGCTTTGAGGTTAAAGCAATTGTTACGGTTTTATTTATCTCCCTCCGTGAAGTAGTCGTAAGGGCTTACTGCCGCGCCGTTGAGATACACCGCAAAGTGACAGTGGTTACCAAGCTCCGCTTCGGCGGTTCCCGTTGTGGATGTGGTTGCGATTTTCGCGCCCTTTGCTACGGTTTGTCCTTCGGTGACTTCCGGTACGGACAGCGATGCGTATTGTGTCGTTAAACCGTTCCCGTGGTCGATGATGACATAGTTGCCGTTCAGCAGGTCGCTGCCTACCTTAATAACCGTGCCGTTGTATGCGCAAAAAACGTCTGTGTCCTCCTCGGAAATGAAGTCGATACCCGTATGAACCGCGAACTTGTTAAGCGATTCCCACTTAATAAGCGAGGTAATTGTGAAATCGCGGGCAATTTCGGCGTTTGCAGGGACTGCAAATATAATCGGAGCGGGCGGCGTTACCACCGGCGTATCGGTGTTTCCTCCGGGAATATCCGTAGGCGTATCGTTGTTCTCGTCGGGCAGAACTACTGCAGGTTGGTCTCCCGGATTGATGTCTAAGGGTTCCCCTCCGCTGTTTTTGTCTTTTGATGCGGTGATGATTGCTACAGTTATCATCGCGCCGATTGCCAGCACGCATACCCCCATTATGATGTAGTAAACGTTCTTTTTGAGGAACGCTTTTGCCTTACTTGTACCTTTGTTGTTGTTGTTTTCCATTTTTAATTCAACCTCCGTCGTGTACTACGATTATTGTCCCGTTCTTTTGCGTTTATACATTCGTGTTTATCGGAAAGCCCGTTATCCCTTATAATTTTATTGTGTACGATAGGATTTCTCCGGAGGGAACAAGAGATTATATATATGAAGAGCTTGAGGCTTGCAATCAAGCGGCGGAAAGGCTGCGCGGTTTGTTTGCAAAAAGCGGCTTTACCGAGGTTAAAACCCCGTCATTGGAGTTCTTCGACGTCTTTGCAAGCGGCAAGGGCAAGCTTGCCCAAAACGAAATGTATACCGTAACCGACGGTCACGGGCGGCTCCTTGTTATGCGCCCCGACAGCGTAAAGCCGGTAGCAAGGCTTGTCGCCTCCCGTTTTTCGGATTTAGGCGAAACGCCGTTGCGCTTATTCTACGAGCAACCGGTTTTCCGCAGACGCGCAAAGCTTTCAAAGCAATCGGACGAAATTTATCAATGCGGCGCGGAGCTTATCAATTCGGGAAACGCTAAGGGTGACCGCGAAATCGTTTTACTCGCGCTTAAGTCGATGAGTAAACTGTTCGGGAACGGTTTTGTGCTGTCAGTAGGGCATTCGGAGCTTCTCAACGACATTTTCAAGCTTTTTTCGGACAAATACCGCGGTGAAATTAAAACGGCAGTGGGCGACAGCCGCATTGCCGACGCGCTCGCATACGCGTTAAAGGACGAAAGCGCGGCGAAAAACGGCGAATTTTACAAGTTCTTGTTTTCCCTTAAAAGCGGCACTATCGAAGCACTTGATGCCGTTAAGTCCGTTTTGGGCGAAACGCGCGCGATAAAAAAATTGACCGCACTCCTTGATGTCGCCGAAAAGGCGCGGTTTAAGGACAACGTCGCTATCGACCTCTTGAGCGTCAACAAATACGACTATTACACCGGGATTATCCTTAAAGGATACGTTGACGGCGCGGGCGGCGCGGTGCTTTCGGGCGGCCGCTACGACACGCTCTATCAAGACTATAATTTGCCCTACTCCGCGGCGGGCTTCGCCGTTAACCTTAACGCCGCGGCAAAAAATCTGATTTAATATGATTACTATTGCATTAACAAAGGGAAGAATACTCGATGAGGCGATTAAGCTATTTGAAAAGGCGGGCTTCGACGTTGCCGAAATTAAGGATAACGCCAAGAACCGCAAGCTGATATTTGAATTAGGTACAAGCTTCCGCGTAATACTTGCAAAATCCGCCGACGTCGTTACCTTTACCGCGCGCGGCGCGTGCGATTGCGGAATCGTGGGCAAGGATACCCTTCTTGAAATGAACGCCAACGTCACGGAGCTTGCCGACTTGAACTTCGGCAAATGCCGCTTCGCCGTTGCCGCAAAAGCCGGCGAAACCGTTTTCGGAAACAAAAATAAAACGCTTTGCGTCGGCACAAAATATCCGCACGTGGCAAGGACCTACTTTAACGAGAGCGGCATCGATTGCGAAATTGTAAAAATTGAGGGAAGCGTTGAGCTTGCACCCCTCTTAGGCGTCGCGGACTGCATTGTTGATATCGTCGAAAGCGGCTCAACCCTGCGCGCAAACGGACTTGAAGTTTTGCGTGAAATCGCCTTTATCTCGGCGCGCCTCATCGCAAACCCCGCCTCTCTTAAAATCAAAACCGCCGATATTAAGGCGTTGTCCGATATTCTATTGTAATAGATGTTCGAATACGAAAAGAAATATATTGATTTAGGTCACACGCTTATTGCCGGCGCGGACGAGGTCGGACGCGGGCCGCTTGCCGGGTGCGTTACCGTTTGCGCCATTATCCCCTCCTTTACAAAAATCATTGACGGTGTGAACGACAGTAAAAAGCTCTCGGACAAAAAACGCCGCGCCCTTTATCCTTACATAATCGAGAATGCAATTGCCGTGAATATTGCAACCCGAAGCGAAAAGATTATTGACGAAATTAATATATTACGGGCTACCGAACAAGCTTTTACGGAAGCCTTAAACGGACTTAATCCGTTGCCGACTGTCGCGCTTTTGGATGCGGTAAAATTAAGAGGACTGCCCTGTATAAGCGAATCAATAATTCACGGCGACGCGCTTTCGTACTCGGTTGCATGCGCTTCGATTGTAGCAAAGGTGACAAGAGACGATTATATGCGCACGGCGGCGGAGCTTTACCCCGAGTACGGCTTTGAGCGCAATATGGGTTACGGCACGGCGGAGCATATCGCCGCCCTTAAAAAATACGGCCCTTGTCCCATTCACAGACGGAGCTTTATTAAAAATTTTATTTAATGGAAACGCGGATTATCACAACAAAGGAGATAGCTTTGGCGGCGGCGGAAATAGCGTGCGGCGGTCTTGTCGCGTTCCCGACCGAAACCGTTTACGGATTAGGAGCGGACGCTTCCGACCCGGTTGCGATTGACAAGATTTACGCGGCAAAGGGGCGTCCGAAGGATAATCCGTTTATCGTGCATTGCGCTTCGATTTCCGACGCGGAAAAAGCGGCATACATCACGGAGGATGCGCGCAAACTGTTCGAATTATTTTCGCCCGGACCTTTAACCGTAGTACTTAAAAAAAAGCCCCTCGTTTGCGCTGCGGCGACCGCCGGACTCGATACCGTGGGGATAAGAATACCCGCCTCTCCCGCCGCACGTCTTCTTATTAAAAAAAGCGGAAAGCTCATTGCCGCGCCGAGCGCGAACATATCGGGCAGGGTTTCGCCGACGTCGGCTCAAGAGGTTTTTGAGGCTTTAGACGGCAAAATCGCCTATATTTTGGACGGAGGAGAGTGTTCCGTCGGCATCGAAAGCGTCATTATTTCGCTCGCGGGGGATTCTCCCGTGATTTTGCGCCCCGGGAAAATTACGCGGAACGAATTGCAACAGGCATTGGAAAAGGACGTTTTGATGAAAACCTCCGCCGGAGATTCCGCGCCCGTTGCCCCGGGTATGAAATATACGCACTATTCGCCGAAAATACCCACCGTCGGGTTTACCGATATCGACAAGGCGACAGCGGCCGCGGCAAACGAAAAGGACTCGGTAATTATCGCGCCCGAAAGCTTATTAAATTGGGAAATAGGCAATTTCTTATCGCTCGGCTTCACAATAGATTCGGCAATGCGGCGGCTTTATTCTTCATTGTTGCTTGCCGAAAAAGAGTTTTCAAAAATTTATTTGTTCGTTTTCCCCGACGGCGACGATACGGACGGGTTAAATAACCGCATCCGAAAAGCGATACACTCCGATTTAGAGTGAGTGCGCCGTTAAACGTGCGCGGAATTTGTCGGTTTATAGAACTTTAAGCGGAAACGCGAAGAATTTTTTCGGAAGAATTTATAATTAATTATCATATTAATAAAACGCCTAAAAACAGTATAGGATTTCGAAGAGGACAATTGCGTTATCTTTCTGCGCGAAGTCGCGGAATCCATACATTATAAGGATTGGACCCTGCGACTCCTCGCAGGGTAACAAAATTATGAACCGATTATCCATACCCATAATTGAGGGTGGAGTTTAGGCGTTTGATAATACTCAACTTATGAAAAGAAGCAGGGAAAAATTCTTTATGCTGAGGGATTCGGTTTTCGAGCGTGCCGAAAGAAAAAACGCGGGAGAGACAAAAGCTACCGAAACTCCGCTTGCCGCGCAATTGGACACCGAGGCGATGAAGGATATGTCCGACGTCGAACGCGAACGCTATATTTTCGAAACCGCCGCCAAACGCAACAAGGCGCGCGGAGAGCAATAACGCATAAAACATTTTTTTAATACCACACTATTTGCGAGGTATATAGAAAAATGTTAATAGCAAGTACCATAATTTTAGCCGTTCTCGCCGCGCTTGCGGTGTTCGGTCTTTCAAAATCCACACTCAAAGACTTCCGTATCGGAACGGTTTGGGCGGTGGTGTTCTTACTCCTTACGATAGGTTTGTCATTTATTCCGGGCATCGATATCCGCGGAGTGTTTTTGTTAAACGTAGGAGCGGCGTTCTTTTATTTAATAACGCTTGCGCTTTTCTTTGTTTACGGTAGGTTTTCAACGCAGATGACCGCGCTCGCAATTTCCGTCGTAATAGGCGGCGTTTTGTATGCGGCAACGCGCGTTGCGGTTTTACTCGGCGGTGCGGGTACGTTCTTTGCCCATACTAACGCGGTTTACGCGGCGATTGCGGGGCTTCTTTCCTTCGCATTCACACGAAACGGAAAATATGCCTTTATCTGCGCGGGAATCGCTATGCTTTTGTTGAATATGCTTACGCAAATCGGCAGCGGCGCGGTAACGCTTTGGAACGGTTTTGCGTGGACGGTACTCGCCTCGGGCATAGCGGCTGTTTTATACGAAATGAGCGCGAAGTTATCGGTTAAACCTTCTAAGGTTAGCTACTACTTCGAAGCGGGAAGATTGGAGGATTAGTTTTTGAAGCGTGCATTTATTTGCACGCTCCGTTACATAACGTATCCGCACGGGAACGATTTGCTTACATAATGCGCCGTATTGTAACGATACTTTCAATAATTTCTTTTTCTTTAGGCGCGATTCTTTTGTCGTCTTGTTCATATCTTGTCGAGCCGCAAACCCTTGCCGTTGTGTCTTGCGCGTTGTACGACTATGACGGTGAAAAATTCATTGTAGACTACGAAATTATCGCTCCTGCCGCCGCGGCAAAGGACTCGTCGCTAAAGCTCGGAGAGAGGGCGGGTATTATCATTCACGGCGACGGCGATTGCGTCGAAACCGCCATTGCAAACGCCGGACGCCAAACCGAACGGCTTATTTACTCGGCAAGCTGCCGCGCAAGAATCTTTACCGAGAGGCTCGCCCGCGACCGAAAGGCGATGAGCAAAATGTTCGATTACCTTATGCGCCAGCCCGATTTCCGCGAAACCGCCGTGCTTTTTATCGTAAATGAAAACGATATCGACAAGGTCTTCTCTGCCGATACGGGGCTTACGCATTTAACCGGTGAGTACCTTATGGGACTGTCCGATTCTCAACCTAAGAGCGAATCCACCGCGCCGTTTACGACAACACTAAGCTTCATTAACGCCGCGCTCTCCTCCGGCATCGAACCCGTTGCAACCTATATCTCTTTTGAAACAAAGCACGATTCGGCCATGGAGGGCTCCGAAAGTGGGGGAAATGAAGCCGAAAACTCCGAAAATGCCGCGGCGCATTTTAATCTTAATTCCATTGCATTGTTCAAAAATTGCGAAATGGCGGGTGTTCTTTACGAAAACGACGCGCTGCTTATCAATATTCTCAGGGGCGACGAAAAGCAACACAGCTTAGACGCCGAGGACGAAGATATGCTTATTTGTTTCGCCTTTTCGAAAATGAAAGGCAAAATTAAAGCCTCCGAAAAGGACGGCAAGTTGGATTTGAAGATAGTGATTAAGGGGCAACTAAACGTGAATGACGTGATTTTCAAAACCGACGAGGATGTCGAGTTATCGGACTTAAACGACGAAATTATTGAGATTGCCGAAAAGCGGTTAACCGAGGTTTTTACAAAAACGATAAAGGAGCTAAAAAAATACGACTGCGACGCTATCGGGAGCGGCAACGCGATTGCCTCGCAAGACTACGACAAATGGATGAAAATTAAAAAGGACGGCACACACGACTTTCAAGACAGCAACGTGCATTTCGAATATGATATTTCATTCGCACGAATCGGAGAATTAACTACGCCGTTCGGGAAGATGTCAACGGAAACCGATACGGATTAGCGCGGTTTTCGCTACATAATGGATAACGCAAGACCGAAAATCAGCTTTTTGCAGGGCGTATTAACTCTATCCGGTTCGCTGTTGATGTTGAGTTTTTATATGATGCCCATGGTAAAAAGCAACAAGCCGATGGGGAGCAACGTTTGGCTGTCGATACTTGTCGCTATTCCATACTTTGTCGTTTTTGGCGCGCCCACGGTACTGATTGCCGCAAAATATAAAATTGAGAGCTTCGGCGACCTTGCCGAAAAGGCGTTAGGCAAAACCGGAATGAAAATCACCGCCGTTTTTCTCGCGCTGTTTTTGCTTGTTTCTAATATGGTATACGTGGTGGTGTTCGGGCTGTTTGCGCGGGAATCCTTGCTCGAGGGGTTTCCTCTTTGGCTGATATATGCCGTCACGGCAGTGCCGATAATCTATACTACTACAAAAGGAATAGGCTCGGTGTGCAGAATGGCGACGGTGTTCATTCCGCTGATGTTCATCGGAATCATCGTATTTGCGATTTTAGGCTTTAACAGCTACGAATTGTACAACCTTGCACCGTCGGGAGGCAAGGTGTCGCTTTTAGACCTCAACATTCAAGCAATATTGATTGTGGGGCAGTCGTCGGAGTTTGTGGCAATACTTGTATTTAACCGAAACCTCAATAAAAAGGTCAACCGTGAAAAGTTTTTTTGCGTGGCGACACTCATTTTAATTGCGTTTATGTTGCTGATTGTGCTACCCACACTGCTCACTTTGGGATACGAATATATGCGTTCGGCGGTAAATCCTTATTTTGTTTTTATGCGGCAGGTGGGGATGTACGGCGATATCGAAAGAATACAAGCGTTGGGGGTATTCCTCTCGATTCCCGCGTTTTTGATACGGGCGGCAACGCAGAATTGCGCCGTAACGGAGGTTCTTAATTGTGCGTTTCCTAAGCCGGATAAGCGGATTTTTTCGGTCGGCGCGGGATTGTGTATATTTTTAACATTACTGCTCCCTACGTTTACCGAATCGGCAAAGTTTTCGGATTTCGTATCCGTGCCGTATTTCGAAGCCGCGTCCGTCATAATCGTATTTGTATTGCCGCTGATTTTACTGATATTTTTGAAAGTCCGCAAAATCAAACCCGTTGAGGAAACGGTGCGAAATTAGGAGAAAGGGCTTTTACTGAAAGAGGTTTAGTAGTAATATATTATTGGTAGTATTTGGTTTAATTTAAGTCAAATACTCCGATAATAAAACTATGGCAGTTAAAGTTGAAACAACGCTTACTAAAAATCAGTACATCATCGGCTTCGTTCAGAAGTACGTTGATTTGATGAATCCCGACTCGGTCGTTTGGATTACCGGCGATAAAACGCAAAGGAAGGAAATTACCCAACAAGCAATTGACTCGGGTGAGGTCATCCAATTAAATAAACGTCTTCTCCCCGGCTGTCTTTACCGCCGCACCAAAACCAACGACGTTGCACGCGTCGAGGCGCGCACCCTTATATGCTCGCGCGAAAAGGACAACGCAGGGCCCACAAATAACTGGGCTGACCCGCAAGAAATGTACGCCAAGCTTGACGGCATTGCCAAAAACGCAATGGTCGGGCGCACGATGTACGTTATTCCGTTCTCGATGGGCAAAATCGGCACGCCGTTTGCTAAATACGGTATTGAAATTACCGACAGCATTTATGTTGTCCTCAATATGGACATCATGACACGCGTTTCCTACAAAATCTTAGACAGAATCGGCGACACCGACGATTTCGTAAAAGGCATTCACAGCAAGGTCAACACCGAGGAGCAAGACCGCTACATCGTTCAATTCCCCGAGGACAACACCATTTACTCGGTTAACAGCGAGTACGGCGGCAACGTTTTACTCGGCAAAAAGTGTTTCGCGCTCCGTATTGCCTCCTATCAAGGGTGGAAAGAGGGCTGGATGGCGGAGCATATGCTCATTTTGGGCGTTAAAAAGCCCGACGGCGAAATTAAATACATCACTGCGGCATTCCCCTCCGCCTGCGGCAAGACGAACCTTGCTATGCTTATCCCCCCGGAAGTCTACAAGAAAGCCGGCTA
>JAISKW010000132.1 GCA_031260775.1 Christensenellaceae bacterium | reverse complement strand
GGTGTTTTACTACGACAAAGACCAAGGCGTTTTGACGGGCATTGACGCCGAAAACGCCGGGCAGGGTGAGGACGCAAAAAACCTCAAACGGGGTATCAAAATGGAACTTACGGATACCTCTGCGATATTCCGTGCCGACGGCAAGACCTTCAAAGCGCGCGACGTTGCGGCTTGCATTTTAGGCGGTTTGGTTAAGGAAGCCAAGGACGAAATGACCCGTCTTGCAATCACCGAAGATCTTGAGGGGTGTGTGGTATCCGTGCCGGCGGCGTTCTCGCTGTCCGAAAAGACCTTTATTAAAGAGGCTCTCGAGACCCCGCCTAAAAAGGGCGGCCCCGGACTAAAGGTATGGGGCTTTATCAAAGAGCCGGTTGCGGCGGCAATTTCGTACTTCAACGACTCGTACGAAAAGGATGCTACGGTTCTTGTGTTCGACTTAGGCGGCGGCACGTGCGACGTTGCAATCGTCGCGGCGGACGACTCGCACGACATTAAATACGACGTTATCGATACGACCATGGAAAGAATCGGCGGCAGGCAATGGGACGAGGTTTTAATCGATTACGTAACCAACGAGCTGCGCGTGCAAGGCATTCGCACCGACTTCCGCAAAAAGGGCAACGAGGGGTTGCTTGAGGTTGTTCGCCGTGCGGTAATAGACGGCAAACACAAGCTTTCACGCATACCCAAAACCTCAATACAAATTCTTTTGGACGGCAAAACCTACCGCGTTGAGATTTCGCGCGAGAAGTTCGACGATATTACAAAGTCCTTACGCGACGACGCCATAGCCGCCGCGACCCGTTTGGTATCGCGCAACAGCGAAACACAAATCGACTACATTATATTAGTAGGCGGCGCGAGCAATATGCCGCAAATCGCCGAGGGTATCCGCGCGGCGTTCCCGAAAATCGACGAAAAGAGCGTTTTAATTTATGAGCCCGAAAAGGCAATTTCGTTCGGCGCGGCTATTTTTGCAAACGCTTTATCGTTGCCCCACGCGCTCGTAAATGACATTGCTACCCACTCCTACGGGTGCGGATATTTTGAGGAAACCGCCGAACCCGACGAGCAGGAGCGCGTTGAGAATCTTATTAAGAAGGATTCGCGTTTCCCCGTCAAAGGCTCAACAATTTTGCAGTACCGCAAAAACAATCTCACGGAGTTTTCCGTACCCTTGTTCGAAACCGAGGACTACAACGGCGCGAACTACGCGCAAAAGGACGCTACGCAAATCGGGTCGGTAGAAATCTACGAATTGCACAGCGTAGCCAAAGGCGGGCTTGTTTACCTCACGATGTCAATCGACGCGCAAGGAATTATGCGCGCCAAAATCCTCGACAAGAAGACCATGAAAACCGGCGAAGCCGCTATCAACTTATTTGGACATTGATGTTTGCCGGAAAGAAATTAGAACGGATATAGCTAAGCTATTTCACAACTAAGCTACTTCGCTTCAAAAGAAAGTTCCCGTAACGGCATACGTGATAAGCGCGAGGAGCAGAGCCAAAACGACCTGTTCGCCTATATAAATCAGGAGGGTGAACCGTCCGGTTATTGTTAGGGGATAGTGCCATTTGCCGTCCAATTTAGGCAGTAAACTTTTTTTGTCGGGATACAAAACCGCGCTCAACGCCGCGCCGATTGCGAACCAACCGAGATGAGGTAAAAGAGGGAAATAATCGCCGGGGCTTACTCTGCCCATTGCTTTTGTATAGACGAAAACCCCTTCGAACACGCCCTTATCGAGCATCTTGCCGCCGTAACTAAGCATTTTAGTGTAGTCGATGCCCGTCCGCGCAAATATACCCGTTGAAAGTACAAAAATAAATACCGACAAGGCAAGGTAAAATATCGTACGTTCCTGTTTCGTTTTTGAAAATTTCGTCGCAACAAAATCCACCGCCGAAAAGATAATTATACTAATGGCAAGCGCGTGCAAAACTCCGAAACTGATTGTTAAATCGAATTCGATTATCGCCGAAACCGCCGCTGTTGCAACAGTTACAATCTGCGCAACAATAAGTAGTTTGAAGCCCCTTACGAAGTTATTTTTCGACAACGCGCAACTCAAGCCCGAGACGAAAAAGAATATAAAAACGAATATCGGGTGCCATATTGTGCGAATATCGGATACCAAATAATTACTTGCGCTCTCCGCGGCGTTGACTAATCCCGCGATATCCGACGACACCCACGCGCCGTAAAATATATCGCCGAGGTCAACCATTGCGTGGTCTAAAACGACAAGGAGTATGGCAAAACCTCTTAGGAAGTCCACTTCCCAAACGCGTTTTTTAGGTTCTTTTAATAACGCTTCCATTTTTTATTCGGGGAAATACTTCCCTAAAACCCCGAAAATTTCCAAATACGGGTCTTGTTTTTCAAGCGTTTGGGCGGTTTCAACACTGAACATTTGGAACCGTCCGTCGTAATCGGTGCTGCCCTTATCGATAATTACGCGTTGCCAAACGCCGGTATAGAAATATGAGCTTTGGTCGTATTCGGCAATCGCGCCCATGCCGAGCGTGAGCGTCTCAGTTTTCAAAAACCAGTTTTTGACCGAGCCCGTGTTGCCGTCCGTTGCGACGCCGACAATCGCACCGCAGTAATATGTGGCGTTATTTACGCTTCCCGTTATTTCGGCATTGACAATGCAAGAGCTGATTTTCGCAACGCAATCGGCGGCAACGCCTCCGCAATAAGCGAAAATATCAGTTTCTTTTGCCGTAGTTACTCCGCTTTCGGCGGAAATTTTGCCGTAAACTATGCAGTTTTCAATTACCGATTGCGTGCCGCCGCCGTACGGGCTGTAATTTTCCTGCAAGCTTTGCGCGATTATTCCGCCGGAAATTGCAACGCCGTCACGCGCGTAGGCTTTGACCTCTCCGAAGTTTGCGCAGTAATAGACGTTCCCGAAATTGTTTGCAATTACGCCGCCTGCAATCGCGCTGCATATTTCGTTAGGTTTTTCGCGCACCGAGTTAAGCGATGATAAAATATTACCGTAATTTACGGCGTTGCGTATTTCGCTGTCCGCTTTA
>JAISKW010000102.1 GCA_031260775.1 Christensenellaceae bacterium | reverse complement strand
TCGATGAGGCTATCGAAACCACCAAAATCCATAGCGTCGCTGGCTTGCTTAAAGATACCGGTTCGGGTATAATTACGCAACGTCCGTTCCGTTCTCCGCACCACACCGCAAGCGCGGTGAGCATTATCGGCGGAGGGCACAACAGCCTGCCCGGCGAGATTAGTTTAGCCAACAACGGCGTGTTGTTTTTGGACGAATTGCCCGAGTATCCGCGCGCCACGTTGGAAACCTTGCGCCAGCCCTTAGAGGACGGAAACATCACCGTTACGCGAATTAACCGTACCGTTCGCTATCCCGCAAACGTAATGCTTGTTGCAAGTATGAACCCGTGCCCTTGCGGAAACAAGGGCAGCGCGACACGCAAATGTACATGCTCTCTGAACGATATTAAAAGGTATATGGACAAGCTTTCGGGCCCTCTTTTGGACAGGTTCGATATTTGCACTCCGATTGACGACATTTCCTTTGACGATTACATATCGACAACGCTCATCGAGGACAGCGGAACGGTACGTGAGCGCATACAGCGCGCGCGAAAAATCCAAGAGGAACGGTACAAGGGTACGGGTATTTTCACGAATGCGCGTATGACGACACAACAATTAAATACGTATTGCGTATTGGATAAGGAAAGCGAAAACGTTCTCCGCAATGCGTTCGCAAAATATAACCTTACCGCCCGCGGCATAACGCGCGTCAAAAAAATTGCCCGTACGATAGCCGACCTCAACGGGCGCGATAAAATTGCACAAACGGATATATGGGAAGCAATTTCACTCCGTACCGGCTTCAGCGAATTAGGATAATAAAATTGCAGCTGTCCGCTTGCGCAAATTAGGTGTGAACAATTGTGATTTTTGTCACCCTGCGCGTAGTTGCGCCTTGTTGTGTATTTACGAAGCGTCCGTTTTTATTCCTTCACGGAAAACATTCACCTCTATCAGCTTTTCAATGGCAAGGGAGAGGGGGATACTTTTCACTGAAAAAGCATTTCCCTCCCCTCAAACACACTCCTTTCAAAAGCAATAGTTGTTTGATGTGCGTTGAAAGCGTATAATAGGTGGATACTTAATGACCCCTTTTGCCGTAGTAATCTTAATGCTTGCCGCCGTTTACACCTTTTATATGGGGTTTAACGACGGCTCTAACGCCATTGCAACCACCGTTGCCACGCACTCCGTGCGCGCGAAAACCGCGGTTTATTTGGCTGCGGCAATGAAACTCATTGTGCCCGTCGCCTTTTTTTTTATCGGTCAAGCAGCGCATGCCGAGTTCTTCAAAATCGCGGAGGGCGTGGGTAAAAAAATTATCAATATTGAGATTTTAGAGTCCGCAGGAACCGAAAAGGGCTTCGCTTTTCTGTTCTCCGCACTTCTCGGCGCAATTATTTGGGGCGGTATCGCATTCGTTTTGAAGGTTCCGAACAGCACTTCGCATACAATTTTGGGCGGACTTATCGGTTCGGGAATTGCCGCTTTCGGGATTAGCGCGATTCGCTGGGCTCAATATGTCGGGCTCAATGTAATTTTAATGGTTGTCCTCGCGCCTGTAATCGGATTTTTAGTGTCTTTCGGTCTGATACGCCTCGTAAAGCTTGCTCTTACGCGCGTTTCGCGCGGAATCAACAACATATTCGTCATTTTACAGCGGATAAATATTTTGATACTTGCGGGTACGTTCTCGCTGAACAACGTTCAAAAGGCGTTAGGAATCTTTCTTATTTTAGGACTTGTGGATATCCTGCCCTACGATACGATTCAGTGGTGGGCGGTACTGATTTTCGCTGTATGCCTGTCTCTCGGTATGATTTTCGGAGGGAACAGAATAATCCGTACAATCGGACAAAAAATATATAAACTGCAGCCGTTACACTCGATAGTAGCGCAAACTGCGACGTTCTCGGTAATGATGCTCTCAACGCAATTAGGGATTTCGGTAAGCACCGGGCAACTTATGTCGTCGTCCGTTATCGGCGCAGGCGCGGCGGAGCGTGTGAGCGGTGTAAAGTGGATTACCGCCGTCAGAATAGTCGCTTCATGGGCGTTTACGTTGCCTATTGCGGGTAGCGTCGCCGCTATTGTTTACTTAATCGTAGGCAAAGGTATAATGCACTTATAGCAATAACTCACGGCAATAGCCGTAATAAATTATGAAAGTCAGACTAAAATTCAGGAGAAGAAGCAATTTCTTCGAAATGCTGCAAAAGCAAACGCTTTATATGACCAAGGGCATGCGCTTTTTGAAGGAGTACTGCGAAACGTACAGCGAGGAAAAAGCCGAAGCGGTTATTCAAACGGAAAATGACGGCGATTTGGCACGCCGCGAGCTGATTGACGAGCTTAATGAGTCGTTTATCACCCCTATTGACCGCGAGGACTTGTTCAAAATTTCCGCACAATTGGACGAAATTTTGGACTATGCCAAAACGACCGTCGACGAGGTTCGCCTTTACGGCGTGCGTCCCGACAAAGAAATGACCTCGATTGTCGAGGTTTTAACCTCCATGTGCGAGCATATTTCGCTTGCCGTGGCGAATATGGAGATGCGCCCCTCTATTTCAAGAGACGAAGCAATCTTAGTTAAGTCAATGGAAAACAAGGTCGGCGATATGTGCGTTCGGGGGCTTGCAATCCTGTTCGATACCGCCGACTATAAGACGATTTTCAAATACCGTGAAATTTACCGCCACCTTAACCAAACCGCCGACATCGCCGACTCTACAATGGATTTACTGTTAAACATTTTAGTAAAAATGGCTTAGAATTATGATTTATTTAGATAACGCGGCAACTACAAAGCCCTCAAAAAACGCGTTAGACACATATTTGAAATATGCGGAAACGGGGTACTTTAACCCGTCGGCAGGATACCCGCAAGCGGTTGAAATCAAAGCCGCGATGAATGCCGCCCGCAAAACTGCTGCGGAAATTTTCGGCGCGGACGGCGATGTCGTTTTCACGGCGTCCGGCACGGAAAGCAATAATTTAGCGTTTTTCGGAATTAATTTAAGGAAGGGAGCGAGGGTAGTAATAGGCGGCGCGGAGCATAAAAGCGTTTACGAGCCGGCAATGAAATTAAAGGCGCAAGGCTTCGACGTTGTACTTTGCCCGGCTACCGCAAGCGGCGCGGTTACGGTGCAAAATTTGCTTAGCTGTGTTGACTCGAATACGGCTTTCGTTTCGGTAATGCATATTAACAACGAAACGGGGGCAATTAACGATATAGCGGCATTATCGGCAGCAGCAAAAAAGATAAACCAAAAAATCATTTTCCACTCCGACGGAGTGCAGGCGTTTTGCAAGGTGCCGCAAACGTTAGGCAGCGTAGATTTGTACTCGTTTTCGTCGCACAAAATCAACTCGGTTAAAGGCGCGGGCGGGCTTTTTATTAAAAAAGGTCTGCATCTTTCGCCGCATATTTTGGGGGGCGGTCAGGAAGGCGGACTGCGCAGCGGCACCGAAAACGTCGGCGCGCTTATGGCAATGTGTGCGCAAGCGAAATTCCGTTCGGAAAATTTGAACGAAAGTTTAACGCATTGCACATCATTAAAGAGCATTTTTATCGAAAAGCTATTGAAAAAAACGGATTATAGGTGCATTTTTGAAGAAAACTCCGACTTTTCGCCATACATTGCCTCTTTCGTATCCGCCTCCGTCCGCGGCGAAACCATGCAAAGCGCGTTGGCGGCGCAAGGCGTATTAATAGGCACGGGCAGCGCGTGCGCGTCGAATGCGACAAGCGGACGCATCCCTGCTGCATTAGGCTTAAACAAGGCTGACGGCAAAGGAATAATCCGCATTTCCTTTGCGCCCGAGACGGGCGAGGAAAAAACTTCTCTCGCCGCCGACTTACTCTGCAACACTTGGACAAGGCTAAGCAGCCTCTAAATAACTACTTGCGTAATTCGCCGTACTTGATTTTTACGCCGTTTGAGGTTTTCGGCAGGCTTTCGACGAACTCGACGATACGGGGATATTTGTAGGGAGCTGTTTTTTCTTTTACGAACTGTTGAATTTCTTTGATAAGCGTTAGGTTTGCTTTGTCTAAGTACTCCTTGTTCAAAACGATGGTCGCCTTTACGACTTGTCCGCGGACGGGGTCTTTCGGACCCGAAACGGCGCACTCGTAAACGGCAGGGTGCGCGTATAATACGCCCTCAACCTCGGCGGGCGAAATACGGTAGCCGTTACTTTTAATCATATTATCCAAGCGTCCCGCGAACCAAAGATAGCCGTCCGCATCGAAGCTTGCCACGTCACCGGTGTGATAATATCCGCCGGCAAAGCATTTTTCAGTACGCTCGGCATCCTTATAGTAGCCGGTTAAAAGTCCGTATTGGTCTTTTTTAAGCTTTATGCAAATTTCGCCGAATTTATCCGGCTCGGTAATTTCGTCGCCGTTTTCGGTAAGTAATTGAAGGTCGTAAATCGGCGCGGGGTAGCCGATACTTCCCGGGCGCGCCTTGATGTACTTAAAGGCGGCGGTGATAACCGCGCTTTCGGTTTGCCCGAAACCCTCTTTAATTTCGATACCTGTTTTCTTTAAGAACCTCGTGAATATTTCGGCGGGGAGCGGCGCGCCTGCGGTTGTAGCGTGAACTATGGACGACAAATCATACGCGTCCCAATCGATACCCGCAAGGAAAGTGAGCGCGGTTGAGGGGGCACAGAACGTCGTAATTTTGTATTTTGAAATGAGCGGTAAAATATCGGCGGGGGAGAACCGATTATGATAATCGTAGCAGAAAACCGCCGTACCGGATATCCATTGACCGTAAATTTGACCCCACGAGAACTTCGCCCAGCCCGTTTCGGCAAGCGTTAAGTGCAAGCCGTCGTCAACAACGCATTGCCAGTAGTAAGCCGTCATAATGTGCCCTAACGGATACTTGAAGTCGTGCGTAACCATTTTCGGGTGTCCCTCGCTGCCGGATGTGAAGTAAATGAGCATCGTATCTGAAAGCACGGGCTTATCGGCGACATTCAAAACATCTTTACCCTTATCGATTTCGTTTTTTAAGTAAATGAAGTTTTCTCTCTCCGACACGCAGTAATAGTATTTGACGGAGGATAACCGCTTTTTGGCTTCCAAGATATGGTTACAAACGTCCTCCTCGTCGGTGGCTATTATGGCTTTTACATCGGCACTTTCGGCACGGTAAACGATATCGTCGGGGGTGAGCATTGCGGTTGCGGGAATG
>JAISKW010000098.1 GCA_031260775.1 Christensenellaceae bacterium | reverse complement strand
CCTTTTACCGCAAGGGAGGGGTACAAAGCGCGCGGGTCAAGGCAGTCGTATTCTATTGCGTAGCCGTACCGTGTTATGTGGGCGTTCTCTAACCCCGCAATGGTTTTTACGCATTCGTTTTGAATATCCGACGGGAGCGAGGTCGAAAACCCCGATAAATATACCTCGTCCGTGTCCGCGCCCTCCGGCTCGATAAACAGCTGATGACGGGCTTTATCCTTAAACCTTACTACCTTATCCTCGATTGACGGGCAATACCGAGGCCCTACCCCGGCGATGCTGCCGTTATACAGCGGAGCGCGGTCAAGGTTGCTTAAAATGATGTTATGGGTGTCTGAATTCGTATAAGTCAAATAACACGGAACGTCGTTACGGGGCGGACATTCGTACGAATAGCCCGATTCGTCCGCATCCCCCGTTTGAATTTCGCACTTTGTGTAGTCAATTGAATTACCCTTTAATCGGGGCGGCGTACCCGTTTTGAACCGTCTTAGCGGCAGACCTAAGGATAAGAGTGATTTGGTTAAAATCTCGCTCCGCAAAAACCCGTTAGGCCCGCTTTCAACAATCGTTTCGCCGGTAAGCGTACGGGAGTTCAGGTATACTCCGCAGCAAATTACCGCCGCACGGCAGGAGTAAATTGCGCCGTGGCGCGTTTTTACGCCGCAAACTATTTTTACGCCGCTTTCTTCTTTTACAAGAATTTCAACAGCCTCGGTCTGCAAAATTGTGAGATTTTCGGTGTTTTCCAAAACGGATTTAATTGTACGGTGGTACAGATTCTTGTCCGTTTGCATACGCAAACTATGTACCGCCGCGCCGTTGACCTTGTTTAACACCTTAACTTGGAGCGATGCCTTGTCCGCCGCCTTGCCCATAATGCCGCCGAGAGCCTCAATTTCCGTTACGAGATGCCCTTTTGCGCTGCCGCCGACATTGGGGTTGCACGGCATAAAGCCCAATGCGTCTAAAGATAGGCTCAATAATAAAACCTTCGCGCCGCGCTTTGCGCTTGCCGCCGCCGCTTCGGCTCCGGCATGTCCGCCGCCTATAATAATAATGTCGTAACCATTCCCCATTACTTGATTTTATCTACCTCGTCCTTTAGTGAAAGAACCGCATTGTAAATTGAGTTCGTAACCGACTCAATCATTGCATTTTCGGTCGTTCCGACGGGGAAATCCTCCGCTTTATAGGTGCGCGCCTCGCCGATATTGATTTTAATAGGCTTTTTGAAAAAGCCGTAGTTCCCGTTGAAATACACCGGCAAAACCTTGCAACCCGTTTCCAAAGCGAGCATTGCCGCGCCTTTCTTGAAGCGGTGGACAACCGCCTTATTGCCGTCCACTATGCCGCCCTCGGGGAAAATTACGGCAATTTTTTTCTCTTTCAGCTTTTTGCTTAAAACAGCAATACCGTGCAAGGTACTGCCGTCCTTCGAGCGTTCGGTTGCGCCGGCAAGATGAAATAAATAGGTTGAAACGGGGTTCGCAAAAATGAAATTCGCCGCAATAAACCACATTTTTTTGAAAAACAGCATCAGCGCAAGCAATACGGGGTCGCAGTATCCCAAATGGTTCATTGTAATTAAAACGCCTTGCTCTTTTAAGCCGTCTAAGACCTTAAGGTTCGCTTTATTGTAGGCTTTCCACTTCAAATAGGGGTAAAAAAACGGAAAGCCGAAAATTTTAATAAACATCAAAAACTTCTTTTTGTTGTTTTTAACGTGCTTCGGAACGTCTTTTTCGACCTCCTTTTCGGCTAATCTGAGTTCCTCAAGCCGAGACATTTTGAACGCCGGCACGGAAGTATCTTCGTATGAGGCTTGCGCGGATAGGCGGTATACGCCCTCCTTATCGACATAAGCAACGTCGTTTGTGTGGAAAAACCCGTCCCCGTCAACCTCGACGGATGCGCTCATACCCTCGGCTTTGATTAACAATTCGGAGGTCTCGGAAATTTCAAACTCAACGCCCTTTGTCGGCGAGCCGATGCCGCCTAAAATTCGCCGATAGGCATAGTCAACCGTTTCGACCGATGCAATGCCGATTTCCTGCTTGCAATAGCCGTTCAAAGCATAATATCCCGGCGCGTTTACGGCTTCTAAATCGTCTTTATCGTTGCAAACGCCGTCGGTTACCATACAAAGTTCGCGGTCGCCTAAGACTTTTGAACGCAAAATTTGGATGTGTTTATGCTTGTACGCCGCGTAAGGGTCGCGCGAAAGCCCCTCTTTGAATAGCTCCGCAACCGTGCGTTCGCTTGCTCCGGAAGCTATTATTCTTTCCTCTTGCGCCGCCGCCTCCTCACGAACCTTTGCGGCAAGCGAATTATAAAACGACGACGGGGCGAAAATATGCGTGATTCCGTAATTTATTGAAACCTCCGAAAGCGTTTCAATCTCGGAATTTTCGGGAGGGAATACGATTGTCGCGTGCAAAAGAGGGAGCGCGAAAACATTCATAATCAGCGACAAAATACGGTCAAACGGCAACACTGCAAGCGACTTGAACTGATTTTGCGACAAAAATCTGCCGCTGCTGCGCGCTTCGAACCGCCTTGTGCGAAGAACCTGCGCCGTTATGTCACCGCCTTTGTATTCAACAATTTTTTCGCCGCCCGATAACAAAAACAATTTATCCCCGAACGGAACTGACTTTTTTTTGAAGGTTCTTTTCGAATCGTACGGCTCGTCAAAGCAAATTGTAGGAATTCCTACTGACTGGTTTGCGGCTTCCGAAACACTCGTTTCGGTATCGCAAATAAGTAAAACAGCGTTTGAATCCGCAAGGACCTTGTTTATCTCATCGGCTTTTAAGCCGCAAGGGAGAAGAAGCGGTTCTCCGCCGGCGAGCAATATTCCCCAAAACGCGGCGAGGTAATCGGGGCAGTTTTTCCCCGAAAGGGCGACGGTTTTGCCGGCGAGCGAAACGCCGTTTTCACAAGCAAAGTTTGTGATAATACCCGCCGCCTTTACCGTTTGGCTTTTGAAATTAAGGTATGTTTGCGGCTCGGCGTGTCCGTCCTCGGTAACGGTTTCAAACGCCCTAAAAGCCGTATGAAAAAAAATCAAACGGTACAATGAAAGAAGCGTGCCGTCGCCTTTTTTGAGTCTATTAAACTTTTGAAAAAATTCCTTTTTCATAACGTTTATATATTAGTCTGAGAATATCTCGTTATTCAACCGTTCCGCGCTTAAAGTCGTCGCTCTTTCGTGCCCGGGGTAGACGGTGTAATCGCCCTCGAGCGCGAACAGCTTGTTAAAAATGCTGTCCTTAATAACCTTGAGCGACCCTCCTTGTAAGTCCACCCTGCCGTAAGTGCCGTAAAACAGCGTGTCGCCGGTAAAGATATTGCCGCCGCACACAAAGCATACGCCGCCTTCGGTATGTCCGGGAGTGGTTATAACCTTGACGGTGATACCGGCTTCGGTTAAAATGTCGCCGTCGTTCAAGTAAAAGTCGGATTTGACAGAGGGCATTTCAACGGGCATCGACCAAAGCTCGGGCGCGTCGAAAAAGTAATGCTCGTCGGCTTTTGCGACGTAAATTTTCGCGCCGCTTTCTTTGAAGAGTCTTGCGTCCAAAATATGGTCCCAATGCCCGTGCGTAAAATATACCGCCTTTAACGCGACGTTGTTTTTGTTGCAAAAATCCATAACCGTCTTGTGTGAGTGCTTCGGCGCGTCGATTAAAATGCCCTCTCCGTTTTGATAAAGAAGATAGGCGTTGTTTTGCATATATCCGATTGAAAATGCTTTAATTTCCATATTAAACAAACAGCGTTAACGCGAGCGGAATTGTCACAATCGACATAAGGGTTGAGAGCATAATTCCTTTGGTTGCAAGCGAGGTGTCCTTATTCAAAAGCGAACAGAACATCAGTAAATTGTTCGCCGACGGCATCGCGGCAAAGGCGATAACGTTTAGCTTGAATGCGGAAATATCCATAAACAGGCTACATAACATCACAATTCCGAATGCCAAAACGGGCTGTAGCAGTAATTTAGCCCCGACCGCAACGTAAGCTTTGGCATCGGTAAATAACTCTTTGAATTTGATGTCGGCAAAGTTGATTCCCACAACGAACATAGCAAGCGGCCCTACGAGATTTGCAACCAAGCTTATTGCGTTTGCCAATGAATCGGTCTTGTCCGTTCGGTTAAAGTTGAGGTTAAGAATGAACAGCGGAAGCACCAAAACAAAGGCGATAGTGTTGGGGTTCAGCACGGCTTTTTTAAGCCCGATATGCTTTTTGTCGTAGGACAAAAGGTAGTTGCCGAGTGTCCACGAAAGCGCGTTGAACGCTACAACCCCCGTTGAGGCATACAGAACAACCTCAAGGTTGCCCGGCATTAAAAACTGCAAAAACGGTATACAAAGGTAGCCGACGTTGCCGAACGACGAGGCATAAGCCATAACGCCGCGCGGATTTTTGTCCAAGTCTAAGTCCTTTACGAGCGGCTTGTAAGCAAATACCGTTATGACCGCCGAAAGCGTCGTTATCAGCGCGGTAATTAAAAATACGGCAACGAGATTTAAGAGAATTTCGCTTTTGAAGTCCGTGCGTAAAAACGCGTTGAAGGTGACGAACGGCGTGCAAATATAAAGGAGGATTACCGAAAGCGTCGGCAACGCTTTTTCTTTATTCAGGAGTTTTGTCTTAGCGCAAATGAAGCCCGGCAGTGCAAGGAGTAAAAGGATTCCTACGTTTTCAAG
>JAISKW010000086.1 GCA_031260775.1 Christensenellaceae bacterium | reverse complement strand
CCTTTTACGAACTGCGTATGCGTACTGTCGGCGGGGTCGGGCAGGGCGTAATAAACGCGGATTCCCGAATATCCGGTGTGGAAAGCGGGGACTAATTCGATATTTACACGGCCTTTACTCCAATCGTCGGGCCCTAAAACAATCGCGCCTGTGCCGATTCTCTTTGTGACGGTGACCGCGTTATAGCCCGCTATTTCGAGCTGCAAGTCCACACGGTAGGCTTCGGGAGTGTTGACTACCGTATACGATGCTCCCGCACGGTTCGTGACTTTAAGCGAAATATGCGCATTATTGATGCTGTCTTTTATCTGAATCGAGTAGTGCTTGATTTTGATTTCGGTATCGGGCACGGTCGTCATATTGAGGTATGTTACCGTTCTGTCTAAAACTTGCGTGCCTGAAAGAACCGTAAGGTCGTATTCTCCGCCCGCATCAATGGAATAGCCTAAATATTCGTTGCTTGTTAAGAACGATTCGACCGACACGAAAAGCGTAAGCATATCCGCGCTCCAGCCGGTAATTTGCGGGGGCGGATTTTCGTATTTGATTTCCGCATTAAAGTCGCGGTTGCCGGGCATATTTTTATACACTGCGTCGGGGATAACCGTGACTCTTAAGAGTGCCGAGCTTTTTAAGCCCGTTGCCGATTCAATCGTAAACACAAAGTCTTTACGCGGGTTTGAAATATCGGGCAAGAACTGCACCGGAACGGAGTTCCACAGGTTGCTTGCGCCGATGGTCTTTTGCAGTGCAATCGGCGCGCCGCCGTCCACCGTGTAATAGAACGAAAGCGGCGCGGTGTTTTGAACGCCGTTGCTTGCTATTACCGACAAAAATTGCGAGGCGTATCCCGAAATTTGGTTACTGCTTGTTGCGGGTATCAGTGCGGAAAGCACGATGTGCCCTATTTTGTCCGTTGACGTCAACGAAACCGAGGGGTTAACCGTGTCGATATTCACCGAGTACGTTTCGGAGGTACGATACCTCCCCGTGAGTGATTCGGCTTTGAAGCTGAAAGACAACGTCGTTTCGGTGATTAATTTAACGTATTCGTCCGTGCCGGTTTCGAACGCGGTATATATCGCGTCGCCCTGCGTATCGTTACTTGCGGAGAAGAAATATTTCAACGGTGCGCCGCGGTAAAATTGCGGAATGTTCGCGTCCACCGCTCCGGGGATGAGCTTTACTTGTATGTGCGAATCCGACCAACCCTTGGCTTCTAAGTCGTACATTTGGTTGGTTACGTTGTTCACCGCGTCGGTTTTGAACGCGCTTACCGTGAATTCCGGCTCGGCGGTATCGATTTTAATAATCATCGGCGAGCCTAACTGCGAAAACATTTGCGGCTTGTCCATTACCTTGAAGTGAATTGTGCCGTCGAACGCGCCGTAGCCGTAACCGTCCTCCGAGTTCTGTCCCGCTCCCCCCGCAACGCTTTGCGCTATTTCGCTTGTGATTGCACGCAACACGTCGCCGTTCAGAATGATTGTGCGCTCCGCCGTTCTTGCCGGGAGCCCCGGACGGTATACTCCGCCGTTCGAGTTGTGCCAAACAAGATGCGCATCGTCCAAAATTTCGTTGCCGTATTGGTCTAATTCGTGGGTAATCGCAAAAAATACATTAACAGGCAAGTCGTTATTAGCGGTTTCAACGGTGAATACAGCTTCCGAACCTATCCATACGTCGTTGTCGTTGTAAAGCGTCAACGGAACGTCGGGGCTTGTGTAGTACGTTGTGATGCCGGTAATAGCGTAGTTTTGCTCCGTGTGGGTGTAGACGCCGAATTCGATGTAGCCACCGCTTTGGAATTCCTCCCCGACGACCGCCGTTCCGTCAAGGTATTGTGTTTTGAAGTATATGTAGCTTTTGTATGACGCGGTATTGCCCGAAATTTCCGCAGTATCTATTTCGCAAAACGCTTTGCCGCCGCCGCTCGGCAGAACCCATAAATCTAAACCGCGACCGGCGGAGCTGAACGCCGCGGGGTCTACCGCTCTGAATTGCTCGGGGGTATACATCCCGTTTTCCGAGGATACCTCAAGGTACAGCAGGCTGATATTGGACAGGTAGTTTGATATAACGTTCGCGTCCGCCGTGAGGGTAACCGTAATCTTCGGATAGTACGCTACCGGCGTTCCCGAAAGATACGTATCGGGCGACACGCTGAAGGTAAGATACGGTGTGTAATCCTCCGCCGCACCCGCAACACCCCCCCCCTCGTTTTTGGCAATGGTCCGCGTTGTTATTCCGAGCAGCGCGAACAGGGCGGTAAACGCCGCGAAAATCGCTGCTGTGAGAACGAACGAAATTCGTTTTCTTGATGTAAACTTCATAAAACGGCAACTATAGTCGGCGCGCAAAAGGCATAATACACCCAATGCGCACGCTATGCTCTTTTATTATATATATAAGGGGGAAGCCGTTCAACACCGACTTTTAGCAAACCGCGCTTTCAACAATCTTCGGATTGCGGTAAAATTAAGGCATGATTATTACGGCACACGGCGGCGCGCTAAAAACCGGGAGAAATTCTAAAAAATATTTCAAAACCATCAAAAACTACAACGTTGACGCTATCGAGGTTGACATTTACAACGGCAAATACGGCTTGTACATATCCCATTTACCCCGCCCGGGCATTCTTAAAAAAACAGCACTCCCTCTGTCGTTCGTGTTCGACTTTGTCGCCGAGCACAAATTTAAGGTCAATTGCGACGTCAAACAAAAAAACCTTATCAAGCCGGTTTTGGATTTAGCCCGCCAAAAAGGCGTTACGCAGTACGTATATTTCACCGGAAACACCGTAACGGATAAGGACATAAAAGACCTTGTTGAGGGCGAAATCGCGCTGAATAAGGCGTTTTTTAAGCTCGTTCCGACCCCGGAAAACCTTGCAAAAATCAAAAAAATCATTGACGATATCGAAAATCCCCGTATCCGCGCATTCAACGTCAACAAAAAATACTGCACCGACGCTATGCTTGACGAGGCAAAACGCATCAAATTGCCTCTTTCAATCTTCACCGTAGACGATGCGGATTTGCTTAAAAAACTTGCACTTCGCGATGAATTATTCAACATAACGACGAATATTCCCGATGTTTTGACGGGTAAAAAGAATCCGTAATTTTTAACAAATCTATTTCCGTTTGCGTATGTTTGATTATGTGCGGAATAGTAGGTTATATCGGCAAAAACAATGCGGCAACGGAGGTCGTAAAAGGCTTAAAATCCGTTGAATACCGCGGCTACGACAGCGCGGGGCTGGCATATTTGGACGCAAAAGGGAGCATTTCGCTTATTAAACGCAAAGGAAAGGTCGCTTCCCTTGAAGCCGCCGTCACCGAACAGAATTGCGCGTCCTCCGCCGCAATCGGGCACACGCGGTGGGCGACTCACGGCAAGGTTTGCGAGGAAAATTCGCACCCGTTCTTGTCATATAACGGCGCGTTCGCCGTGGCGCACAACGGAATTATCGAAAATTATTGCGAGCTTAAAGCCGAATTGCTTGCGGGCGGCGCGGTTTTTGCCTCCGAAACGGACAGCGAAGTCATAACTCACCTTATCGAAAAG
>JAISKW010000084.1 GCA_031260775.1 Christensenellaceae bacterium | reverse complement strand
CTTACGGTTGTCGCGCCGGATAATCCGCTCGCCGAGGGGCTGGTAGACTACCTTGAAGAAAAAGGTTTTAGGGCATTCGGTCCGCATAAAAACGCGGCGATTTTGGAAGCAAGCAAGATTTTTTCGAAGGAGTTAATGAAAAAATACGGGATTCCTACCGCACGGTATGAGTCCTTTTCGGACATTTCAAAAGCGAAAGAGTACGTTAAAAACGTAAAATATCCGCTCGTCGTTAAGGCGGACGGACTCGCGCTCGGCAAGGGCGTAATTATTTGCCAAACCGCCGCCGAGGCGGACACCGCGCTTACGGGCATAATGGAACTCGGCGCGTTCGGCAAGGACAATAACAAGGTAGTAATCGAGGAGTTTTTAGTCGGACGCGAGGTGACGCTTTTGGCGTTTACCGACGGTAAAACCGTTAAGACTATGCCCTCCTCGCAAGACCACAAGCGCGCATTTGACGGCGATAAAGGACTGAACACCGGCGGTATGGGAGCGTTTGCACCGTCGCCGTTTTTTACTGCGGAAATTGAAGAAAAAACGCTTGAAAAAATTGTAACACCCACAATTAACGCACTCATTGCCGAGGGCAGACCCTTTAAGGGCGTTTTGTATTTCGGGCTGATGCTCGTTGAGGGAGAGCCGTTTGTAATAGAGTACAACGCACGGTTCGGCGACCCCGAAGCGCAAGCGGTACTGCCTCTTTTGGAGAGCGATTTGTACGATATTTTCAACGCCTGCGTCGACGGAACGTTAGATAAAATCGATATAAAATGGGAAAACGCCCGTGCGGTTACGGTCGTAATGGCGGCTAAAGGGTATCCCGAAAAGTACGAAAAAGGACACCAAATTATAATCGGCGACGTAAAGGACGCAACGGTATACCATGCCGGAACCTTGAAGAAAGACGAGAAACTGATAACGAACGGCGGACGTGTTTTGGCGGTCACCGCAAAGGCGGAGACAATCGCGCTTGCCCGTCGCAAGGCGTACGATGCAGTGGGCAATATCTCGTGGAACGGCGCGTTTTTCCGTTCAGACATCGCCCTATCGGTGGACGAGCCGAACGCGGTTAGGCGTATTTACGTTGAAAAAAAGTTCGGATTCAAGGTTCAGGCAAAGCGCATAGGCGACGATATTAAAGAGAATTTGGACGTGCCCGTATCCGACTTGCGCTATTTTATCCGCTACGACGTTCAGGGCGTTTCGACGCGCGATTTCGAAAAAGCGGTAAAGGGCATTTTTGCCGAGCCGCCGTCGGATAGGGTGTATTTTGAAACCCTCCCCGTTTTGAAGGGTTACGACACCTTTGCGATAAGGTATCTAAAGGGTCAATACGACCAAAGAGCCGACAGCGCGGCACAATGCGTGCAACTTTCAACGGGCGGCGCAAGACCTTTGGTGCAGACGGCATCGGTTTATGCAATCAAATCGGATGCGATATACGACGTTGAAAAGGTCAAAAAATACCTCATCAACCCCACCGACAGCGAAGAAACAAGCATTTCGTACAAGCCCGTAACGCTTGAGGAATCGTTCGAAGACAACAACGACATCGTCGTTTTAACGGGTTTCAACTCCAAAACCGAGCGCGATTTAACCGCGTATCACGCCGAAAAGGGCTTTGCAATGACCGTCAAGGACTTGCAGTTCGTTCAAAAGTACTTTATCGACTCCGAATGGCGCGACCCTACCGAAACGGAATTAAAGGTTATCGACACCTATTGGAGCGACCATTGCCGCCATACAACCTTTTTAACCGAACTAACAAACGTTGATACAGGCAATAACGGCGCGTTGAAGGGGGCTTATGAACTGTACCTTGAAATTTTCAAGGACTTGTACAAAAACCGTCCCGAAAAATACGTTTGCCTTATGGACATTGCGACAATCGGCACAAAGGCAATCAAAAAGAACCCCGCGTTTGAAAACAATCTTGACGAGAGCGACGAAATCAACGCGTGTTCAATCAAAATCAAAGCGGTGGTTGACGGCTACGACGAGGACTACCTCGTAATGTTCAAGAACGAAACGCACAACCACCCGACCGAAATCGAGCCGTTCGGCGGCGCGGCTACGTGTTTAGGCGGCGCAATCCGCGACCCTCTTTCGGGCAGAGTTTACGTTTACAACGCGATGCGCATAACCGGAGCGGGTGACATTTACAAACCCGTTTCCGAAACTATGCCGGGCAAGCTTCCGCAAAAGGTCATTTCGAAAACGGCGGCGGCGGGCTTCTCGTCCTACGGCAACCAAATCGGACTCGCAACGGGCGAGGTTCACGAGGTCTACCACGAAAATTACGCGGCAAAACGGCTCGAAACCGGTTTTGTTGTCGGCGCGGCGCACGCAAAAGCCGTTCGGCGCGAAAAGCCTGTTGCCGGCGATGTAATAATTTTATTAGGCGGCGAAACGGGGCGCGACGGAATAGGCGGCGCAACGGGTTCGTCAAAAGCACATTCGGCAAAGTCCGTGGACGAGTGCGGCGCGGAGGTTCAAAAAGGCAACGCGCCGACCGAGCGGAAAATTCAAAGGTTTTTCCGAAATACCGCCGCATCGACGCTCATTAAAAAGTGCAACGACTTCGGCGCGGGCGGCGTTTGCGTGGCTATAGGCGAGCTTGCCGACGGGTTGGATATTTATTTAGATAAAATCCCGAAAAAGTACAAAGGGCTATCCGTAACCGAAACTGCGGTATCCGAAAGTCAAGAAAGAATGGCTGTAGTCGTTGCGGCAACGGATGCGGCACAGTTCATTAAACTCGCAAAAGAAGAAAACCTTTTAGCTTGTGTTGTAGCAACCGTTACCGACAAAGCGCGCCTCCGTATGTTAAATAAAGACGGCAAAGCCGCCGCGGATATTTCCCGTGAGTTTTTGGACACGAACGGCGTAAAGCAGACCGCTTCGGTTCGTTGCCGCGAGTACAAAACTTACGGTTTATTTAGGGCTTACGACACGAACACTAAGGCGATGCTCAAAACAAAGAACTTCAACTTAGCGTTAAGAGCGGTTTTAGAGGACAAAAACGTCGTGTTGCAAAAAGGTTTATCGGAGATTTTCGATTCGTCAATCGGTGCGGCAAGCGTATTTATGCCGTGGGGCGGCTCGTCGCAACTAACCCCGGCACTCGTCAGCGCGGCTAAATTGCCCGTCGGCAATGGCGCGTTTACCAAAACGGCAAGCGTATCGGCGTGGGCGTTTAACCCCTACATCACCGATGCGAACCCCTATTTAGGCGCGCAATACGCGGTGGCAACCTCGGTAATTAAGCTTGCGGCGGCAGGCGTTCCGTACAAAAAGGCAAGACTTTCGCTGCAGGAATTTTTTAAGCGTCTTAACGGAAACCCCACGCGTTTCGGCGAGCCGTTCGCCGCACTCCTCGGCGCATTAAAAGCGCAAATCGGACTTAACATCCCCGCAATCGGCGGCAAGGACAGTATGAGCGGTTCGTTTGAGGAAATCGACGTGCCGAACACCTTAATTTCTTTCGCATTAGCGTGCGAAGAAAGCGATAAGTTAATAAGCAATGTTTTCGTAGAAAACGACAAAATTTACCGCTTTCCCGTCCCCACGGAAAACGGCGAAATTAATTTTGAAAAGCTCAAGAGGCTTTTGGACGCGCTGAACGCCGGCATCCGCAACAAAAAAGTAACGGCGGCAACGGTCGTTGAGGCGGGCGGCGCGATAGCGGCGGTCATCAAGAGCGCGCTCGGTAACAAGCTCGGCGTCACTTTCACAAGGGCATTGACAGAGTATGACTTCGAGGCGCGGTCGGGCGACATAATTGTCGCTTCTAAATCGGCAATATTGTCCGAATTTGAGGGAGAGGAAATCGCCCTCGCCGTAGCCGAACCGATAATTTCCGCGCCGGGGATGTCGCCCCTCGGGCTTGAAACCGCAATATCTTTGCTCCAAAAGCACGCCAAAATATTCCCGTGGGAAAAGAATAATTTCGACAAGGTTTTCAATGCCGACAAATTCAATATTGTCGTAAAAGAGCCGCTGACTGTCGTCACAAAGGCACCCAAACCGCGTGTTTTCATACCCGTTTTCCCCGGCACTAACTGCGAGTACGACTCCGAAAAGGCGTTCGTCCGCGAGGGCGCGGGCAGCAACGTTTTCGTTGTCAAAAATGCCTCCGCGCAAGATATCGAGGACAGCGTAAACGCTATTGTAAAAAGCATAAACAACTCGCAAATCGTTATGTTCCCGGGCGGTTTTTCGGGCGGTGACGAGCCGGACGGCAGCGGAAAATTCATTGCCGCGACGTTCCGTAACCCCTTTATCGCCGACGCTATCCACAATTTATTGTACAAGCGCGGCGGTTTAATCTTAGGAATCTGCAACGGCTTCCAAGCGTTAATTAAGCTCGGGCTTGTTCCCTACGGCAGAATCGCCGAAGTTAAAGAGGGCGCGCCGACATTGACCTTTAACAAAATCAACCGACATGTATCGACGGTTGTGGATATCCGCATTGCGTCAAACAATTCGCCGTGGCTAAGTTCGTTCAAAACGGGCGAAATCTACAGCGTGCCCGTGTCGCACGGCGAGGGGCGGTTCGTCGCGAACGAGGGCGACCTCCATAAAATGTTAGAGCGCGGACAGGTCGCCACACAATATGCCTCCCCCTCCGGCGCGGCGACCGATAAAGCCCCCTATAACCCTAACGGCTCAACCTTGGCAATCGAGGGTATCCTCTCGCCGAACGGACAGGTTTTCGGCAAAATGGGGCATACCGAACGCTACCAAAGCGGCATTTACAAAAATATCGAGGGCAACTTCGATATGAACATTTTCAAAAACGGAGTAAACTATTTCAAATAACCTATGAGTAAAAAATTATACACGGCAGACGAATTGCGCAATAAGTGGATTGAGTTCTTCAAAGCAAAAGGTCATGTAGACGTCGGCAGCGCGTCATTAATCCCCGAAAACGACCCCTCTGTTTTATTCACGACGGCAGGAATGCACCCTCTTGTGCCGTTCCTTCTCGGAACGCCGCACCTTGCCGGCAAACGGCTTTGCAACGTGCAAAAGTGCATCCGTACGAACGACATAGACGAAGTCGGCGACAACTGCCACTTAACCTTTTTCGAAATGATGGGCAACTGGAGCTTGGGCGACTACTTCAAAAAGGAAAAAACCGCTTGGAGCTACGAGTTTATGACAAAGGAACTCGGCTTAGACCCGAAAAAAATCGAAACAACCCTTTTCGAGGGTGACGATTCCGCGCCGAAAGACGTTATTTCCGAAGCGTTCTTAAAAGACCTCGGCTTCGACGACAAGCGCATTCACTTCAATCCCAAAGAGGACAACTGGTGGGGCTTGGGGCAAGACAACACCCCGTGCGGCCCGGACAACGAGTGGTTCTACCCCGACGCAAAAGGAAAATTAGTAGAAATCGGCAACGACGTTTATATGCAATACGTGCAGTACGACGGAGGGAAATTCAAAGAAAAGGATTCCAAATGTGTTGATACGGGGTTCGGTTTAGAGCGAAACCTTGCTTTCCTTAACGGCGCGACAAGCGCGTACGTGACCGAACTTTTCAGCGGCGTAATTGCGAAGCTTGAAGAACTTTCGGGCAAAAAATACTACGACATTCAGGAGGATGAATACACAAAATCGTTCCGCATTGTCGCCGACCACACACGCGCGGCAACGGCAATCCTTGGTGACGTTCGTGCAATTGTGCCTGCAAACGGCGGCGCGGGCTATGTTTTGCGCCGACTAATTCGCAAAAGTGTACGGCACATCCGCCGTCTCGGCGTACTTGAGCCGCAAAAAATAGGCGAAATCGCCCTCATTTACTGCGAGTTTTTCAAAAACGCTTATCCCGAATTTTGGGAGAACCGCGAGTTTATCGTATCCGAATTTAACAAGGAAGAAGAACGCTTCCTCAAAACCCTTGAGGGCGGCGAAAAGGAGTTCGACAAGCTTATCAACGGCATCGAGC
>JAISKW010000077.1 GCA_031260775.1 Christensenellaceae bacterium | reverse complement strand
GGAGCGGCAAAATTGATGCGTTCGAAGCCCGCGCCGCTTTTGCCGAACATCGTGCCCGAGTCCAACCACAGCCCGGCTTTGTCCTCGACAAACGCTTTCAATTCGGTGTGATTATCCGTTACCGCGCTCATATTCACCCACGAAAGATATGTGCCTTGTACGGGCGATGCCTTGAACTTCGGCAACTCCGACTTAATAAACGCCGTCAAATAATCGCGCGTTTTTTGCAAATAGGGGACTAATTCGTCCAAATAATCCGCGCCTGCCAAATACGCCGCCCGTGTGCCGATTAAGCCGAATATGTTCCGTTGCGAGTATCCGCTTTTCACAATTTCCTGCTTGAACTTTTCGCGAACGGCTTTGTCCTTTATGAAAACCTCGCCTATTTGAAGCCCCGCAATGTTAAAGCTTTTGCCCCGGGAGGTCATAACCGCCGAAAAATCGGCAAAGGATTCGTCCGCGCACCAAAATACCGTATGCTTGCGTTCGGAGTAAACAATGTCGCAGTGAATTTCGTCGGATACAATAAAAACGCCGTGCTTTTTTGCAATTTCGCCGACTTTTTTGAGTTCTTCTTTAGTCCAAACGCGTCCGACAGGGTTGTGCGGAGAACAGAAAAACCATAGTTTTACGGCGTTTTCTTTAATTTTCGCCTCGATTGCAGCGTAATCTAAGGAATATTCGCCGCTTTTTTTGTCATAATTAAGCGGTGCAACGACAAGCTTGCGGTTGTTTTCAACAACGACCTCCGAAAACGGATAGTAAACGGGGTTGCAGATTAAAACCGCGTCGTTTTCTTGTGTCAGCGCGCGGACAAAATGCGCGAGCGCGAAAACAAGCCCGGGGGTTTGTACCCAGTAATCCTTTTCGACGGTGAGTCCGTAACGGTCGTAGTGCCACTTTTGTAAAACGGAAAAATAATCGTCTTTCGGCTCTGAGTAGCCGTAAATTGCGTGATTCGCCGTGTCAATTATGTCTTTAGTAATCCGCGAGCAGGTTTTGAAATCGGTATCCGCCACCCACATAGGAATAAGGGACTCGCTCCGACCGCGTTCCTTCCAGTAATCCCATTTAAGCGAGCCGCTTCCGCGCCTGTCGTTCAGGCACGAGAAGTTGCATCCGCCGCAGTTTTCATCAGTATTTATCATTTGTTTACCGCTATATGGCGTACCCGACAGGATTCGAACCTGCGGCCTCAGGAGTCGGAGTCCTGCGCTCTATCCAGCTGGGCTACGGGTACACGCCGTATTTTATTCTACAGCAAAACCGCATTTTATGCACATACTGATTATATGGATGAAAAATTGTTCGAGGCCTTTAAGAAAACCGGCAAGGTCGGGTACTTTTTACTTTATAACGAGTTGAATAAACCTCTTAAGAAAAATTAACCGTTATATGCCCGTTCGACGTACCGAGTTTAATGTATACCGCTCCGTTTTTGTTGTACTCCCCCTCTTTAACGAAACTCATACTGTCTATATTTATGCTTGCGTTTGAGGTCTTAAAATCAATGCGGTAATCATCCGGGTCGCCTTGCAAGTTCAACTCGATACTTCCGTTTGAGGTATCAAAAACGCTTTGTTTAGTGCCCGTAATTGCGCCGTTGAATTTAACCGCGCCGTTCGAACTGCCAAAGCCGACGGTGCCTACCGTGACGTTCTTGAAGTCCAAAACCCCGTTTGATGTATCGAATTTAACCTCATTTGCGGTGACATTTTCAAAGATTATTCCGCCGTTCGAGGTATTGCCGTCAAACACATTAACCGCGGTGTTTCTGATTACCGCTTTGCCGTTACTCGATTTGAATTTTATGTTATTAAGCTCGCCGCCGCGTTCAATTTCGATATAGCCGTTTGCAGAAGCCATATCTATATCGCCGGTAAACGAAAGCGGCAAATACACGGTTATTAAACGCATTTTAACGCGTGTGAAGTTCATAACAAGAAATTCCCAATCCCTTTTTTCCTCCCGTTCGATTTTCAAAACGCCGTTTTCAACCGTTACCGTAACCAAAGAATACTCCGATTCGTACCAATCAACTTTTATTTCCTCGGTGTCGCTCCTTAAAATTTCAAGAGAGCCGCTCGGCGCGGTATATTTAATTTCCGTAACTCCTTCCGCCACGAAATTAGCTGTTTCGGGGGTGAAATCACCGTCTTTTTGGAACAAATAACTCCCGCCCGCCGCATAGGCAATGCCGCCCGTCAACAGCCCTAACACTATTGCCGCGCAAAATACTATTACGCTTATTTTAACGAATTTTTTCATTATTTCTTGCCTCCGTAAATCTTCACAAGTAACGCGGTTATGCCTTTCAACAAAACTCTAATCGGCACGAACCAAAATTTGATTACTAATATAAACAGCAATCCTAATATGCCGCCCGAAGCCATTGCTACGCCGAAAAGCATCAAGCCGCTTACGAACGTCTCTCTCATCGCCTCGTAAATCAGCGCGGGGATTGCGCCGATTATCAGCCCTGCCGCGCCCGCGCCGAAACTAATTACAAGCGCGACGCCGGTTACGAACAGAGTGAAAAATGTTACATAAAACGCGAACCCGAGCGGCAAAAGTATCGGCGCGGAGAACAGTTTGCCGATAAATACGGCGTTACTCACTAAGCCGTTGCCGCTCTTTTTCGGCGCGCGCTGCCGCTCTCCCGCCGCCCTTGCGCGGACGGTTTTTGCTACGCTTTTAACGTTGCCTAAAGCCCTTACGGTTTCCTCCTCGGAGATTCGCCTTTCGGCTTTTTCGCTTATAAGTTCGTCGTAATACTCTATAGCCGCGCGCTTTTCTTCGGAATCTAACCCCGAAAGCGACGCCTCTAATTCGTGTAAAAATTCTTTTTTCTTCACTTTATTTTCTCCTTGTTTTGCTCAAAATAAAATCATAAACTGCCTTAATTTCGCGCCTTTCCTCGGTAAACTCCTCAATTAATGTAAAACCTATTTTTGTAATCGCGTAGTATTTAC
>JAISKW010000073.1 GCA_031260775.1 Christensenellaceae bacterium | reverse complement strand
GGAGCGGCAAGCGACGGAGGCAGCGGCGCGTCGACGGGTGCGCCCGCGCCGACGCTGCAGGGCATCGATGTTAGAGGCGTTAATTCCGACGCGACAACCCCCCTAAACGGCGCATTGGCGGCAGTCGCGCTTACCGATGCCGGCACGGCCGAGGACGTTACCGTTACGTTGCGGCTAATGAACTCCTCAAAATTACCCCTCTCGCATTTTTCGGTAAACGGAATCGTTTACAATTTCTCCTACGAACCGGGCGAGGGAAAATTCGTTGCGAAAAATTCAAATAACAACGTTTTCACCTTTACCTACAGCACTGATAAAACAACCGGAACCGAAACCGTCACCGTTACGGATATTGTTTTCCTACGCGGCAGTACCGGCGAGCAAATTAAAAATTTATCGGGTTTGAATTCGGCGCAGTATTTAATAAACCCGACGTACAAAATAGCTACCGTACTGACAAACAGTAACGGCGAAAAAATAACGCACGAGACGAATATCCGCTATTTGCAAAACATTGTCGACGTGCAAAGCTCCGTAGCATATTCGTCCGTACAGATGAGTTCGCCGGAAAACAATCCCCCAAACTACATTTTTACCGGTTGGTATTCCTCCGAAACGGGCGGCGAAAAGTTAGACGTTTCGGGCAAGTTCATCTTCTATCAGGACAAAACCTTTTATGCTCAATACAAACCGCTGTTCACTTACAATTTGGTGAACGTCGAGGAAGGGGGTGAGCAGGCTCAGTACGCCGAAATTACCGGAGCAACCACGGAGGGCCGCACACAAGCGACGCTCAATATCGGCAAATATATCGACGGCTACACGGTAAAATTTATCGGGGAGAGCGCGTTCGCTCAAAAGCTGACAAGTTTAATTTCCGCGACAAATATCGTTATCAACGCTCCCGTCAAGGAAATCAAAAAAAATGCTTTCTACGACTTCAAGGGCGCGGTGACTATCGTTCCGCAAACTATGACCGTAAGCGTTAACAATGCAAACTTTGTTCAGAACGTTGACTATCTTGAAACTATAGGCGAATATGCGTTTTACGGAGCATTGAGGCTCCTTAATTCAAACGGCACATATCAAAACACGGCGTTCTATCTCCCGCGCTCGGTAGTAAGCATCGGCGCGCACGCATTCGAACGCACCTCATGGGACACGCCGCTATCCTATTACGGAACGGCGGCTACGGTGACGCTCAAGAATACGTTGGTAATTTCCTCGGGTATGCAAATAGGCGCGAACGCCTTCGACCACAGCTTTTTTGAAAAGGTCGTTTTCGCCTCCTATATTTTCGATAAAGAGCAGGTCGTCGACGACGGGTACGAGGATTTCGTGCCGGAAGAAATCACAATAGGCACCAACGCTTTCGTCGGCAGCGAAATGCGCGACATTCTTTGGAACGGCGCGCTGATTGAATCCGGCATAATGTTTCAGCCGTCTATCTCTTCCCCCACGCTCGTTAAAACTATTAGCTCGGGGGCTTTTAAGGAATGCAAATACATTTCGGCTTTCAACTTCACCGAGGGAATCGAAACAATCGGCCCGAACGCGTTCGCTCTGTTTGACCCGACCTCTCTCTTAAGCGCGGCTACGGGGAATTTCAAAAGGACTGCAAAGGGCGCAAACGGGCAGAATATCACCGCGCCGAGTCTTGTTATACCCGACAGCGTAAAAACGATAGGGCTTTCGGCTTTTGCAGGCTGGGACAGCATACAAACTATCACCATTTCGCCGCAAAGCGCGCTTATATCTATCGACAGATACGCTTTTGTCGGGGCGGAAATTTCCGAGTTGGTTATAAATTCGCTAAATCTCACGACATATCACAAGAGTGCGATCGGCGGCAACGAATACATCCGTCGGGTTGTATTTAAGAGTTTAACCGCTCCAACAATTCCCTCCGAAACGCTCACCCTTCAAATGTTTGCCGACTACGTACGCTACATCGTTCCGAGCGAGTCAAAAGCGGCGTACGATGCGGCGTTTAAGAATTCGTCCGTAGACTACTCCACGTCTTTCGGTAACATTTCTTTTTCGGTCACAAGAAGTGCCGGGGTGTTCGGCGCGTCGGAAATTATTACGACGGGCGGATTGCAAATCGGATACAAATTCAACCCCGACGGCATAACCGCCGCAATTACTTTTATCAATAATACATCTATTTCGTCGCCTCTGTTGTCCGTCACCGTGCCCGCCACGCTCAATATCGACGGAGCGAACGTTCCCGTTACCCGCGTGTGCCAACGCTTTCTTTTCCCGTCGGTTGTCTCCGTGGGGTTGCCCGATTCTATCACAGTCATCGACCCTTATGCCTTTTACGACAACGCAGTTTTATCTTCGGTAAAAGTCGGAACGGCGGGGAGTTCTTCGGGAGTGAGTTTGCCGGTTAATTTAGAGGCAATAGGCGCGTTTGCGTTCTATCACGACATCCTGCTAAACGGCAAATTAGCAATCCCGGACAAAGTTAAAATTATCGGTGAAGGCGCGTTCGCAGGCACTGTTTTGCTGAATTCGGTATCCTATAACCCGACTTTTACAAACAGCTATATTGGCATAAGGGCGTTTGAAAACAGCGGTATTACAAAAGCGGTACTCGGTATGAACATTCTGTTCGACGAGGAGGCGTTTGCGAACTGCCCTAACCTAAACAATGTGTATTTGGGCTATTCGGGCGTTCCTAAACGCGCAATTATCGTTACGGAAACGGTTGAAGGCGTTCCCGTCAGCAGATACGAGCCCGACACGGTTGAATGGACTTTTACGCCGTTCGTAGGATGCGACAATATTATTCTGTATATTGTGGGCGGCGCGGGTGTTAAAACGACCGTTTGGAACGCCCGGGGGTATAAAACTCTCCTGAAAGACGACGAAAGCCGCATTCAAACCATTTCAATAGGCGAATTCACAACTCAACTATAATTGTCAACCAAGGTTGACAATTAGGTTGACAATCCACAATAAGAATATAAACTTTTTATGTGGGGCTAAAAAGCAACGTTCTGAACAAGTTAGAGGAGGCTAAAGGGAGCTTTATTTCGGGCGAATTTCTTGCCGGACAGCTCTCCGTTTCGCGTACCGCAGTGTGGAAAGCGGTTAAGTCGCTTGTCCGGGAAGGGCATATTATCGATTCGGTGCCTAATCAAGGCTACAAGCTCACGCCGGCGTCTAACGTAATTTCAAACGAGGGGATTCTTGCGGAAATAAGCAAGTTAGGCGGATGCGCGGCGTTAAAGCACGCAATCGTATTAAAGTCCGTAGGCTCGACAAACACCTTTGCAAAACAACTCATCGCAAGCGGCGAAAGCAACGTTACGCTTATCGTTTCGGAGGAACAAACCGGAGGGAGAGGGCGTTTGGGGCGCGAATTCACGTCGCCGAAGGGCGGTTTGTACTTCTCCCTTATTTTACCCGACGGGTTAAAGGCGCAAAGCCCCGGGCTTATTACAACCGCCGTCTCGCTTTCGGTTTGCCGCAGCCTTGCAAAACTTACGCCGTACTCTCCGCAGATTAAATGGGTAAACGACGTGTTTTTACACGGAAAAAAAATTTGCGGAATCCTCACCGAGGGCGTAACCGATTTGGAAACGGGCAGCCTCCTCTCGGTAATAATAGGCGTCGGAATAAACTATTGCGAGCCGCAAAACGGCTTCCCGTACGAGCTAAAGAACATCGCGGCAAGCATTTTTCCACGCGGCGAAACGCCGACATGCTCTGCAAACGCGCTTTGCGCAAGCGTCGTTACGGACCTTCTTTCGCACGTTTCGAACGGGAACTTCCAAACGGATATTGCGGAGTATAAACGCTTTTCGCTCGTTTTGGGAAAGACCGTAACTTTCACTCAAAACGGTACGCAATTAAGCGGAAAAGCCGTCGATATCGACGACCGCGGCGGTCTGATTGTCGAAACGGACGGCGGCTTATTAACTCTGAATTCCGGCGAAATCAGCATCAATTTATTGAAATAACGGGTATGGACAATCAGCGTGTGATTTTGTTTCGCCGCGCGGCTGTCCGCTCACAAAGCAAATGAAAAAGTTTTTAACAATTTTCGATATTACCTACACAGGTGTTTTTGTAGCATTGATGACAATCGGGGCAAAAATATCAATCCCGACGCCCATTGTTGTAATAACCTTTCAGCTCGCATTTGCGTGCTTAGGGAGCCTTATTCTCGGAGTTAAGCGTACCGTAATAGGACTTATCGTATATACGCTTATGGGGCTCGTCGGCATACCGGTATTCGCGACGGGCGGCGGCTTTGCTTATGCGATTGCTCCGTCCTTCGGATACGTTTTAGGCTTTATCTTTGCCGGGCTCGTCACCTCTCTCATAGTTGAATACTTGTACAAAAAGAAGCCTTTTATGCAAAAAAGCGCAACCGCTTTCCCCGTTTTAATAGGTCTCGCTTTACTTAATCTGACAATTGTTAATCTCATCGGCATACCGTACCTTTTTATGATAAAGGACGTTTATATGGACGTCCCCTTCGCGCAAGCCGCACTGACCGCGCTTATCGTTTCTACAATTCCAAAGGATGCCGCGTTAGTAACACTCGCCGCCTTCGCCGCCGTAAAGCTTCGCCCGGCACTGCTCGCGCACAATGTAGTTAACGCATAAAACGGGCATACATATATATCAGTTTGTACTGTCCTATATCTCTTTCCTTTTTCCTCTCCCGCTTTTTAAGAGGAAAATTTGCCTAATAGCCTTGTACATAATAAAATTAAGGTATAAATATGAACAAGAAAACTATTAAAGACATTGACGTCAAAGGCAAAAAATGCCTCGTTCGCGTAGATTTCAACGTACCGCTCAAGGGCACGGTTATCACCGACGAAAACCGCATTCAGGGCGCGTTACCCACAATCAAGTATTTGCTCGACAAAGGCGCAAAGGTGGTTCTTTGCTCGCATCTCGGTCGCCCCGACGGTAAATGGAACTTAGAGTTCTCCTTAAAGCCCGTTGCCGACCGTCTCGCTCAACTGCTCCCGGGGAAATTCACCTTCGCTACCGACATCATCGGCGCGGACGCTCAAGCCAAGGTTGCCGCTCTTAAAGACGGCGAGGCTGTCTTATTAGAGAACCTCCGCTTCGCTCCCGAAGAAGAAGCCGCGGTCAGCAAGTCCTTAGAGGGCGAGGCTAAAGACGCCGCAAAAAAAGAAATCAAGGCTAAACAAAAGCTTTTCTGCGCCGAGCTTGCGAAATTCTGCGACATTTACGTCAACGACGCTTTCGGTACGGCTCACCGTTCGCACGCCTCCACCGCTAAAATTGCAGAGTTAGGGCTTGTAAAGGGCGACAAGGTTGCGGGTCTTCTTATCGACAAGGAACTTCAATTCTTAGGCAATGCGGTTGAAACCCCCGTTCGTCCGTTAGTCGCTATTTTAGGCGGCGCAAAGGTTTCGGACAAAATCGGCGTTATCGAAAACCTCTTAAGCAAGGTAGACACCCTTATCATCGGCGGCGCGATGGCGTACACCTTCAAGGCGGCACAGGGCATTAAAGTCGGCGGTTCGAAGTGCGAATTAGACAAGGTCTCTCTCGCAAGCGAGCTTCTTGAAAAAGCCGCGGCTAAGGGCGTTAAGCTCCTTTTACCTATCGACAACATCATTGCGGACAAGTTCGCTGAGGACGCGGCCACTCAAATTGTTGCGGGCGACATCCCCGACGGTTGGCAAGGCTTAGACATCGGCCCCGCAACACAAAAACTGTTCGGCGACGCGGTTGCCTCGGCGGGTACGGTCGTTTGGAACGGGCCTATGGGCGTTTTCGAGTTCGAAAAGTTCGCCGGCGGCACTAAAGCCGTGGCTAAAGCCCTTTCGGAAAGCAACGCCATCACTATCATCGGCGGCGGTGACTCGGCGGCAGCTGTGGCTATCCTTGGCTATGCCGACAAAATGTCGCACATCTCCACCGGCGGCGGCGCGTCCCTCGAATTCTTAGAAGGCAAACTCCTTCCCGGCGTTGAGTGCTTAGATAATAAATAGGTGTTTGTTTTTTAATGTGAGTTCTTCCGGGGAGGGGGAACGCTTTTTTAGAAAAGCGATTCCCCTCCCCGAACCCCTCCCCTTTGAAAAACTGTTTCGGGGGAATGTTTTCCGAAAAGAAATTAAAACGGATTTTTTTTGTAATACACAAAGGGCGCGTACTATTGCGCCCTTTTCCTTTTGTTTTTGTGGATTCTTTCGGGGAGTGGGAAACACAATATGAAAGGGAGAGGGATGCTAAGGGGGAGGACAGGATGTCCTCTCCCCTTGCTTTAATAGTGAGCGCGCGCCCGAAGGGCATGCAACGCGAAGCGTGCCGCG
>JAISKW010000056.1 GCA_031260775.1 Christensenellaceae bacterium | reverse complement strand
TTGTCCGTACCTAAGTTGTAAATATGTTCGGGTTAGAAATTAACGAAAGCTTCATAAAAGCCGCCTACCGTTACAGCGGCGGTCGCGGCGAGCCGTCCGAAAAGGAAAAAGCGGAGATTGTTTCGCTTGCGCAAAACGCCGTAAAGCAATTAAATCCGCGCGGCACAAAGGATTATTTCTTAGTCGAAAAAACCGAAAACGGAGTAAAACTCATCGGTACAAACGCGGAATTTTGCGGTGAATTAATAAAAAAACATCTTAAAAATTCTTTTGCGGTATGCGCGTTTTCGGTAACACTCGGGTTCGAAAGCGAGACGGTTTTGTTAAGCGCGGCAGGTAATTCCTACAAAAAATTGTTGACCGACGGTGTTTTGTCCGCAATAATCGAGGAGTTTGCCGATTATTTTGAGGAAGAAATTACCCGTGATTTCCCGTTCGGAGATGCCGCCCCCGCCCCGCGGTTTTCGTGCGGCTACGGCGATTTCGCCTTATCCTCGCAAAAAACCTTTTACCGTCTTTTAAGCCTTAACAAAACCCTCGGTATAACCCTCAACGAAACGTCTTTTATGATTTTCCCGAATAAAACCGTTACTGCTATTATCGGATTTGAGAAATAGTTGCATTATCGAAACAAAAAAGGACGCAACGGTATGCGCCCTTTTATTTTTTCTCTCCGATAAAAATCCTTAAACGATAAACGCGCCGAGTTTTTTGGGAGCAGAGTTGATTTCAAAAGCTTTTTCTTCATAACCCGTGCGACCGAAAAGGGCGTAGGTTGCATTTTTACCTTCCTCAACGCCGGGCTGATTGAACGTATCGATGTTCAAGAGCGCGCCTGCATAAGCGGTTTCAAGCATAAAGAACTCCAAAAGTTGTCCGATTGTATAAGCCGATACCTCGGGCAATTTAATTGTTGCGTTCATACGCTTGTTTTTCATCAGCGCGTATTCGGTTGCAAGCAACTCTGTTTTGATTAGCTCTCCCATTGTATGCTCGGCAAGAAATGCGACATTGGGATACTCTTGCGCGCTTTTCGGGATGACAATATCGCTTCTGAAATTTTCAACTGAAATGAAAGTGATTATCTTATCAAAAGGTCCTTCGGTATATAACTGAATTTGCGAGTGTTGGTCGGTGACTCCCAACGCCTTAACGGGGGTTTGTCCGACATTAACAGCCGTGCCGTCAAGCGTGACGTTTTTGCCGAGCGACTCGCCCCAAAGCTGGCAATACCAATCGGCAATGAGTTTTAAGCTGTCGGCGTAAGGCATCATAACGCTAACATTTTTGCCGCGCTTCATTGCTAAATAGGAGGTCAATGCCGCCGCAAGTGCAGGGTTCGTTTTGATATCCGCATCCTTGCAACGCTTATCCATAGCCGCCGCGCCCTTCAAAAGCTTTTTGATATCGATATTCAACACAGCCGCAGGGAGTAACCCTACCGGGCAAAGCTCCGAGAATCTGCCGCCAACGCCGTCGGGTACGACAAAGGTTTTAATTCCCTCTTTTTTTGCGATTTTAATCAGGTTGCCCTTTTCGGCATCGGTCGTTGCGACGATGTGGTTTTTCGCCTCATCGCCGAACTCGGCTTTGAGGATGTCCCAAATAATCAAAAACTGGCTCATAGTTTCGCTGGTCGAGCCGCTTTTGGTTATGACGTTAAATACGGTCTTTTTTAGGTCGATTACACCGAAAAGACTGTTCATCCTTTCGGGGTCAACGTTGTCCTCAACATAGAACTTAGGCGCGCCGCGTTTTGCACGCTTAAGGTCGTTGTGACGGAGGTTGCACAACGCTTGGAAAACCGCCATAGGCCCTAACGCGCTGCCGCCGATGCCTAATACTACAAAATACTCCGCATCTTTACGGATTTGTTTTGCGGTTTCAAGGATTTCCGAAACGATAGATTGTTCCTCGCCGCGCTTTTCAAGTTGATTGTAAGGAAGTTCCGTCCAACGCAACCACTCGGTGCCGCGGTGCATTTTAACGTAGTTGAACGCGCTTTTGTAATCGTCCTTTGAGGTTTCGAAGTCGGCAAGGCGCAAGCCCTCCTCCCCGATATGCGACGCCATCATATTGTTGTAATCGAATGTGATTTGCGGTAATTGGGTTTCCACTTTTGCAGGTTTAGTAACTTTTTTCTTAATTTGTGCCATTTTATATAATTTTTCCGTTTAAGGTGTTAAAGGTCAGGGTTTTCTTTTCGCCGTTATAGAAATAAATAATAGTATATACGTCGTGGTCTAAGTTAACCGAGTGCGTTTTGATGTTCGCGGGGGTCAACATATACTCCAAAAATTCCTTTTGTTCCTCGTTATATCTTGCCACATTATCCGACATAAACAAAACACCGCCGCCTATTTTAATTAGCTCGGCAAGCAGCTTGCGCTGTTCCCACGAGTGCCCGATATTGTAATCCCTTAGTAAAAACACGTCGGGGTCGTTATGAAAAACCCGCCCGTTAAGGTGGCGACGCATAAGCCCGTTATGAATTGCATGAATCGTATTTACGTCCTCACGGTGCGTGAACTTCGGGTAGTGCCCCCACGACATACCCATATCCGCGCCGATACGCATATACTCAACATTGTTGAAACACGGGAATATTGGCACGCCACAGCCCAAAATGTATTTGTCGCCCACGCACTCGCGGATAAATTCAATGGCGTCGTACATATTCCCCGCGCGGGTTTTGCCGTTAAGCGGCACTGCCGAGGCGGCGTAAAGGAAATCTAATTTAACAAGGTCGTAGCCCCATTCGTTCAAGACGACGTCGAAAAAGTACTTTATGTACTCGCGAACCTCGGGCAAATAGAAGTTAAGCCCGGCGAAAAGCGACCAATTAGGGCCGATTGATTTTGGTTTTCCGTCCTGTTGAATAAGCCAATCGGGGTGATTTTTGTATAAATCCGATTTTAGTTCGGCGGCAAGGGGCGCGAGCCAAATCCCGGCTTTCCAACCCTTTTCGTGAATTTTGTCGGCAATAACCTTCATTCCGTTAGGAAATTTTTTGGCGTCAATCGAAAGCCAATCGCCTACGGCGGTTTGGTAGCCGTCGTCAATTTGGAAAACCTCAATCGGCTTGCCCGATAACGCCTCCAAGTCGTCAAAAACGATTTTTTCGTTGATGTTAGGGTAGTAGTTGTACCAAGTCGTGTAGCCTCGTATCGGGTCGGCTTTGGGCGGATGAACCCCTAATGCGGCAAAGTACGCATCGAAAACCTCGTCATAACTGCCTTGCGTGTCGTACATTTCGAATAGGTCATACGAGCCGTCAATAATTATGCCGGCAAGGTCTTTTTCAAGCGAAATTGTGTCGTTGTTAAGGTCGGAGTAGATTACCGTGTAGCCGTTCCGCTCGTTAAGAGAACCGAAAAGCTGTACGTTCAGCCCCTCGCGCAAATATGCGTAACTTAAGCCGTGGAACTCGCCTTTTTTGCCCGAATAACGGGCAATGTTGTAGTCGCCTGCATTTGTGAAAACCTCGCCGATTGTGCTTAAATCTATATAAACGCCGAAAAGTTTTGCGATTTTGGCTATGAGTTTGCCGCACTTACCCCATTTTTGGAACTTAAGGGAAATCTTGCCCGAATGACCTAAGTCGTGCATTTTGTCGTAGCGTTTGAACTCACGCGTATCGGTCCACGACTGATATCCGTTTGCAAAAAACGCCGTGTGCGCGCCGCCGTAGGAATAGTCTATAGTATACGAAACGCTCCTTACCGTAATAGGCACGGTCGTAAATAATTTTAATTTGAAGTACCCTTCCGAGAATTCGGGGGTAATTTTAACCTCACTTCCTGAATCCTTACCCGATTCTGCAATTCTTTCCGTGCCGTCCTTCAGAGCGTAGACAAGCTTATATCTTCCGTTTTCGAACATAAGAACATTTTATACTAAAAGGGGGATTCGTTCAATAAAAAAGCAAGCGGTTTGCTTAATTTAGCTATGCTTATTAACGGATATCGGCGATATAAGCGATTTCCGTCTTGATAGCAATGTTTCATAGAAATCAGACAACTTTTTTTTGTTTTATTGCAATGATAATTATTACGGCAAGACCGACTATTAATGCGGATGCGGCAAACCCTATGAGCAAACCGCCTCACCATTGCAGTCCGGACGGGGCTGTGTCGGGCGTTGTTTCGGGGGGTACGGCTTCTGTCC
>JAISKW010000041.1 GCA_031260775.1 Christensenellaceae bacterium | reverse complement strand
TGAGCGGCGCGGCGGTTTCGGCTTGCGCCTTAATAATTTCCTGCACGGTGCGTATGCCGATACGGCGGCAACGTGACGAAATAAATAACGCATCCTCGTCACCTTTGATTAAAGGCTCGATGCCTACCTTGAATTTTCGGATTTCGATATACTCCGCAAGCGCGTCGCGGGCTGTATCGTCAAAGTATAATACCGTGCCTGCGCCGCCCTTTCGAACCACCGAAAGACATTCCTCTTTGAGGTTGATATCTTTAACGTCAAGACCCACAAGCTCGCTTATGCGCATACCCGTGTGCAAAAACAGCGTAACCATTGCAAAATCGCGTAGAAATTCCCAATGCTGCTTGCGGCTTGTCGGCTCGCTGTCGCCGTTCCGCGCGGTGTCTAAGAGCTTAACAGCCTCATCTTGTGTTAAACGGACAATTTCCTTGTCGTGAATCTTGGGCAAAGAAACTTTGCTTGCAACGTTGTGCGCAATTTTATCCTTGTTGTAGAAATATTTCAAAAGAGAGCGGATTGCGGAAAGCTTCCTTGCCTTGCCGTTCTCGCCGTTCTTGCGCGTTTGCACGCCGACCTTGCGGTATGTGACCTTGCTTAAAAAGTTTTCAATATCCGTTGATGTAATTTCATCTAAATGTTCAAACGAAAATGTTGTGATGTTAACGCCTGCAAATTTCCGGAGCGTCAAAAGATAATCAAAAAATATAATAAAATCGTGGGCGTAATTGTACCGCGTAAGCCAGGATGTGCGCATTTCTGTGCCGACAAAAAACTCCGCGCAAAAATCGGGCAGAACCTCAAGCAGTCGCTCTATGTGCGTGTGAATTATTTGATTGCTTTCGTCGCGGAACTTCTCGCTCATGTTATAATTATTATACAGTATTATATGGAAATTCTAACCCCGGCGGGGGACATTGCAGGTCTAAAAACGGCGGTTAATGCCGGAGCGGATGCGGTTTACTTAGGGCTAAGCCGTTTTTCTGCGCGCGCAAGGGCAAAGAATTTTACGGTTAACGAGTATTTTGAGGGGCTTTCGTACGCAAGGCGGTACGGTTGCCGTGTATATATCGCTTTGAATGTCATTTTCGAGGCCTCTGAAATAATTGAACTGTGCGCCGTCTTGGACGAAATTATTAATTGCCCCCCCGATGCGTTTATTATTACCGACCTTGCAATATTTGAAATTATTGCGGCGAAATTTCCGAACTCGCAAATTCATATAAGCACGCAATGCGGCGTTTCGAACATATACGCCGCAAGATTTTACAAGAATTTAGGCGCGGACAGAGTCGTTCTTGCCCGTGAAACGGCTTTTGAAGACATTAAAAAAATTGTTGGTATCATTAATGCCGAGGCATTTATCCACGGCGCAAGCTGTGTATGCTTTTCGGGTGCGTGCCGTCTTTGCGAATATGAGAGTAGCGGCAGTGGAAATAGAGGAACATGCGCGCAGCCGTGCCGCGAAATTTACGAAGTTGAGTATGACGGCGTTAAAAAAATCGGCGGTTATTTGTCGGCAAAAGATATTTGCGTTGCGCAGAATATGGAAAAATTGGATGAAATCGGCGTGACGGCAGGCAAAATCGAAGGGCGGTTAAGGCGTAAGGAGTACGCCGCCGAAGCAACCTTAATCTACAAGCGCAAATGGTTGCGCATCAATACTCAAAGTAATATTTCCCGTCTGAAACGCATATTTAACCGCGGAAATTTTACCGCCGGATATGCGTTCGACGCTGCTCCGCATAACAAAATTGAACCGCTTGTCACTACGCATTTAGGCGAAACGGTCGGAAAAGTCACAGCGGTTTTTGAAAAGGGCGGCTATTTATACGCGAAGGTCGAAAGCTCATACTCAATTAAAAAGGGCGACGGTTTTAAGATTTTGCGCAGCGGCTCCGAGGTCGGCGGCAGCGCGGTAACGAGAGCCGAGTTTTTGGGTAACGGCGTTTATGTGATTCCCGTAAGCCGCGGTGTGCGCAAAGACGACATTATTTGCTTAACTACAGAAGCCGAAAGACTAAAGGAATTAGCGCAGCTTCCTTCTCCGGCAATTGCCGAATATTATGAGATATTCAAAGCGGAAATTACCCTTGCGGCTAAGATAGGAGAACCTCTTGAAATTGATTACATCTTTGGTTCAGGCTCCAACGAGCCGATATACGGAAGCCTTATTAGCGATTATGTTGTGGATAAAGCTAAGACACAACAGCGAGAAATCACAAATGAAAGCTTCGAGATAAGTAATCCCTCACCGTATATAATTGACAAATTAATATTGGATAAGGACAGAACGGCGTTTATTCCGTCCTCGGCATTTAATGAGTTACGGAAAAGACTAAAGGCGAATTTTGAAGATTTGTATTTAAGTAAATACGCGCTTATGCACAATGTTATTGCGCGTAACAACGCAAGGAACGAATTTAACCTTGCGCCGAAAGTCGATAATATTGCTAAGTGTCAGCTTGTTTATCTGCCGGCAAATATGACGGGTGCAGATTTTGAATGGCTTAATAAAGCGACGAGCGGCGCGGATAGAGTGCTTGTTGCGAACAATATCGGCGCGGTGCAATATTCGCGCGAAAACGGTGTGCCGTACGTTGTCGGTAAAAGCCTGAATATGAGCGAAACGGTTGCGCAAAAGTACTTTCCCGATTCGAGCGGAGTTTATGAGAACGAAGAAGTTATGACGCTTTCGCATTGTCCGTATTCGGCATTTACGGGGAGAGAGTGCAGAGATTGCGCGTATAGCGAACTGAAGAAAATGACTTTTACAAATATCCGTAACGGGAACAGATATTCCCCGCGCCGTATACGCCTGAGCGGCTGCCGCTTCGAGCTGCTGCCGCAAAAATAGTGCCGGAGATTATTCGTGTTCAAAAAGCGGAAACGGTGAGTATCCTTTTTGTTCCCATTTTTCTATATCGGCTTTCAATATCGAAGGAAACCGTGCTATTCCTTTGCATTTATTACGTTTGCTTTTTAGAGATACGGTAAATTGCGGTTTTACGCCCGTAAAGTTTGACTAAAAAGCTATCGCCGACTCCCGTATTTGTTTCTCCGGTATTCAGGTTCTTGTAGGTATAAAATCCCGACGATTCAAAACCAAAATCGTTATACAGACTCAATAAAAATTTTTCCGTTTTAGCTTCGTAATTAATCAGGGCGATATATAAGTAATCCGCATCCTCACTGTAGTAAACATAGCCCGAATATCCGCCGTATAGGGGTCTGAAAGGCACACCGCGGCGTGCCAAACCCATTAAATCGGAATTACTAAAGTA
>JAISKW010000046.1 GCA_031260775.1 Christensenellaceae bacterium | reverse complement strand
GTAATACTCGATGTACGGCAAATCGCGCTCACTCTTTACTATATAAGGAACGCTGCCGTAAAGCCCTTCATAATACGAAGCCGCGGCAAGCTCAGGGAAGAACGACACGGGTGCAAAGTATCTTACATATAACTGCGCCGGGTCAATATTAAAGTAAAAACCTTCTTTATATTCGTTATTTGTGCCGTTCGTTGAGGCAAAACTGCTAAGGCTAAGCGGATACGCGCCGAACGCATTGGGACAGAGGTTATTTCCGTTATAAAGGATACTGTAATCACCTAACTTATTATCTAAGAAAAACAGCGCGCTGCCGGTCGTAGAAATCCCTTTATTCAACGGTCGGTTTTGGTCGTCAATGCCCGCCAACTGATTGTTCCCATCCGTCGCGATATAAATCGCATCAACTTGTGAGCCTACGCCGTATTGTTGCAAATACCTAATATTGTCGGTATATGTGACGGTTATCGTTTTATAAAGTTTTATTTCAAAAACTAAATCGTCAATCAAAGCATCGTTATAGAAACTGTAATACAAGTCTTCAACGGAAGTAATATTGTTTGCGTACGAATATGAACCCGTAAACGATCCGACAGTAGTGCCGCCTTCGCGCTTTAATTTATAGTTTGCTACACGGTAAGACGGTTCTAAAGAGACATTCCAATTAAGTAGCGTGGCGTTACGTGCAAAAAGCACCGACTCTTGCGCGATTTGGATTGTTAAGGGCGAGGAAACATAATAGTCGGCGGGGATTCTGTCCGTCGTATTTATTACCTCAAATTCGCCTACATTTATCACCTTGCGGATACTGTATTTGTACGAATCAAGCCAAACCATAGAATCGAGGTTGCCAGGCGTACCTATTGTCGTAACCGCTGATACAACGCCGCTGCGGCTGACGACTCTTATATAGATAACCTTACGCCTGCCGCCTTTTATCGGATTGCCGTTTACATCGTTATACGAAACCTTGAAATACTCGCCGTCTGTAAAAGGCAGATAATCACCGGGCAACGGTTCATCCAATCCGTCACCACCGTACGCATATTGATATGTCGGTGTGCCCGAGACCAATGTACTCAAGATGCCGGTATGGATATAAAAATCCTCGATATACCATGTTTTTAGTACAAGGAGAGACGTGCCCGCAACCGAGGGGTCATAAGTGTTATTAACCATACGGTTATGCGTAATGCTTGTCGGGTTAATTTCCGGCACGGCTGCATCGATATTTATTAACGGCGCGCTGAACCTATCTTCCGAGCCGTCCGGATAAAACGATGACGCTATGTTCGAAATTGTAGGAATAGCAGTTGCCAGCCTTGTTATATCTTCATTCGAATCGAGCCATCTTGCCTCGGTTATTATCAGAATACTGTAATACCTCGCGCCCTGTTGATTTGCAATAAACGTGAAATCATCGACATCATAAGTGCCTTGTTTCGCCGAATTCATCATGGGAACCCATGTTTTTGCGACTAATTCACTCCCCAGGTCGAGTGAATAAAATAACCGAAGTCCGCTCAACGAGTTAATATTTTCGCCATCCTGTGCAATTTTATTTCCGCTAAATGCTACTTTTACGCCGTCTCCGTCCGCCCAAACAGGGGCAGAGGATGTTGTTACATAAGGTTCGTTACCTTCCTTGTTAAATGTAAGGGTATAGTTAAAGTCGTTTTTAACAATCGTTCGATAGTTTACGCCGCTCAAAGACTTGTCTAACTTTGAAATTACCTTCGAAAGAGACGAAACTCTGCCCGCCATCGAAATCACCCTGAAATAATGATATGTTATGCCGCTGCCCGAATCGCCGATATTTGCAACCGACCTTTGACTTGCCGTTACATAATCCGAGCCCGAATCCCAATCCCATGCGTTTGCCGTAGCCTCGAACGCCGTAAAGAAAGTCTCGTTTAACTCGGTAATGCCCTCGTACGCTCCTCCGCTTCCGCTGCCCGCGATGCGTATCGCGTTAAGCTGCGCTTCAGTAAACGAAGCGTATTGAAACTTTGCCGATTTTGACGGACTCGTACTGAAATTCGTCCAATTGCACGTTGCACGGAGTGTTAATTCAGTCCAAACGTTGTTTTTGTTTGCGCCGCCCGTAGTCAATAATGTTACGGTGGTTGAGGGCAACTGCATTTCTATTTTTATATCCGCAGTTCCCGAAACTTCAATCACCATGCCCGCACCCGTTACTACCCGGAATCTATACTCCGCATTTTGGTCGCTTCCGAACGTCGCTTTGTTTGTAAAATTACCTGCACCGCCGGTCCATGAGCCGGTCCATGAGCTTAACGCGCTGCCCGGCATGGTAATAAAACCGTCCGATGTCCGCGACCATGTATTCCCGCCCGTAGAACGCTCTACATATAAGCCGCTGGGAACGTTCTCGCCTGCGTTGCTTAAAGCGACCGAAAAGGTTATATATCTGTCCGCCTCCGTGCTTCCTTCCGCATAAAAATATCTGTATGTACGGCTTCCGAGTGCGGTTTGCATTAATGTGCCGAATGAATTTGAGGAATATGCAAAACTCGCGGAAGTGATAACCGTTTTATCTATCAGCGGCTTAATTGTCCAAACCTGCGAGTAGTTTCCGGCGTTATCCTTTATTGTGAAGGCGTACACATTATACGAGGTTAGGAAATATGAATGATAACCGTTAGCGTCTCTTTCTACTTTTATTCCTCCGCCTGAGGTGTCTGCGACCTCCGATGCCAAAGGGGTTCCCGCATAACTGCTCGGATATGCTCTGAAATATACGGCGTCGACACCTGAGGCAGTTGCCGCCTCTACTATTCCGTCTGTCAGCCCCGTACCGTAAAGCCGCGCTCGGATGTCGGAGCTTCTCCAAGTATTGGTTACGGCAGAACTCGATATGTTTACGTTGTTTTCCGCATAAGTTACGGTGTTTGTGGTGATTGTCGGCGGAGTCATATCAACCTTTCGCGAAAACGTTTCCGTTCTTGTGTTGCCGGCATAGTCTCTTACCGTGATTTCGTAATTGTACCAATCCGTAACGTTGAAATTTAAGTTGGAACGGCCTGTCGGGGTCGGGACCGGTTCGCCGGCCAAGATTTCCGTCTGCGAAAAAGATACCGGCAGCGCAGTGCCGCTTGACGTAAAGTGCCTAATCGTAATGGTTTGAATGCCCGAACTCAGTTTGCCCAAAGGTAAATCCTCCGGAATGTCGCCGATATTAATCACCTCCGCCTTTAAGGAATTCTGCCACGCGCCGGTATCCGTCGTCATAAACGACGGTATATCGCCCGGCGAATAATCCGGGGTCAAAATTGTCGGGGTCTCACGGTCAATTTTCCTGCTGAACGGTACTGCAATGCTAAGACCTACCTTGTCATATACGACAATACAATATTCGCGCGAGTCGGTTACCGTTACCGTATAATTTGAAAGGTTATTGTTGCTGTAATATATCTCCTGGCCTATATATTTTTTGTCGTTTTCCCCGGGCAAGCTGGGCGTAGGGCATTCTTCATAATCGGATTTAAGCCAAAATTGAACTTTGTATACGCCGCTGCCTCTCATACCGATTTGGCTGTTCGCATCGACGTTATTCAAATTAAGGCTGATGCTGACGTCATTGTTGTGCCATGACTCGTCCGCGGGAATAACAAAAAACGGGGCATAATTATCGCGAAGCGAATTGTTAAAGGTGAAAGACACGGTTTCGTTAGGCTCGCTTCCTGAAAATTGAATTTCGGCAGTAATTATGATTGCCTCTTGCCCGGTCATACTCAACGCATAGCGAGTGAGACTTTGTCCGTATGTATCAGGTGAAGTTACGGGAGCCGCAAGAGCGGGAATTACCTCCGGGGTCGTGTAGGATGACGTGTATCCGCCTTGTCCGAGAGTGAATACCTGCTTGCTCATTTTTACGTTAACAAGCGAAGCCGGGGATCGTGCTTCAACGTCAGGATAAGCTAACACGTCCGGTTCAAGTTGAACCGCCCACGCCGAAGGGACGCCGTAATCGATAAGAGTTTGCGCAGTATAGCAGCCCGGAGCCCCGGGGATTGCTAACGTCGAAAGCGCGGGTCTGCCCCCGGTGTACATTACGGTCACTCTGATTTCCGTGTCAAATGAATTGCCTCCGCCGCCTATTTGCCAATCGCCGGAGGGTGTAGGCGCGCCCGAAGCATAAGAAATTATTGCCGACGGGATTTGGACGACTACCGCCTCCGCGGGTTTATCCTTGCCTGCCGACCCGGCAAGCGGAAGCATAAACGCAAATACGCACAATAAAAGCAAAATAAAACCCGCCGCGACGGCGCTAATCCCGACGGACGTTTTTTTTGTTCGACAAAAAAGAGGAAATCTTTTCTCCATACTATTATATTATATACGCGCGCGATGTGCCGAACAAGCATAAGTTTTTCAAGGGAGTAAACAACCGTGCTGTCATTCTGCGAGGGAGGGGCAGAATTCATAAACCGTAAAGATTGGACTCTGCGACTCCGTGCAGGGTGACAAAATTACATGCAAATTATCGTGTAACTTTCTACGTAATCGGTTCTTATATTTCGCGCAGGGTGATGAAACTATATGCAGATGCCCCACACCTTTTTAGGGTAACAAAATAAGCAGGCAATTTCTCACCGCCTGCAATTCTAAGATAACTAATACATAAAGCGGTGTTTTTAGCCGATTAATCGCGCGGCTTGCTGATTAGCGTCATCTTATCGACGGGCATTGTATAGCAAATACCTTGCGACGGGGTATTTACGCCGATATTTTCCTTGATTGCGGTGATTATCCTATCCGCGATATGTTCCGGAACAAGACTGATTATTATTTCCTTTTCGGGCTCATAGGCGATGCCTAATATCGTTTTTAACTGCTGACCCGTTCCTCGCGCGTTAATAAGCGTTGCGCCTCTCGCTCCGCAATTTCGCGTGATTTCGACTGCTTCGTCGCTGAAACCCGCATTTACTATGATATATAACGCCTTTATGTTTTCTGTATTTTCCATTTTTCTCCTATATTGTCTATATATTAACGGGTTAAGCCGTTTACGGGTATTGTAAACGCAATACCCGTGTTTGGTTTGTTAAATTCGAACCGTTCGTTCAACATAGCAAAAATCTTATCGACGTTTGCCGCCGCGGTCAATGCCGTTATTACAATTTTATCGCTCTCGTTTACGAACCCGAACGCCTCTAAAAAGTCGTTACTTTTTACAAATCCTCTGCCGTATACGGTGTTAATCAGAAGCCCTCCGTGTTCCGCTACGCCGTTGACTAAGTCTTGCTTCAGACCCCTTTGCGCTATTACCGTTAGCTGTACAATCTCTCCGCTATTCATTTCCGTTATCCTCCTTGTTTTCCTCTTCGGTATCCTTAATATCCTCACCGGCAGTGGCGGGCACTTCATCGGTTGTTTCTGCCGTTTCGGGCTCCGTAATATCAATTTCGGGAGCTGTTTCTTCGCCTAAATCCGCCAAAAGAGCGAGCTCGTTAAGCTGTGACAGCTCGGTTTGAACCTGCGATACGCTCTCGGTTTCGTACTTTGCAAGTTTGATTTTGTAGATAATACCCAACACCTGTACGGCAATTAACGGCATTACCGATACGAACGCAATCATACCGAAGCCCGAAACTAAGATGTCTTGGTTCAACGACATACTTATTCCCAAGGTAAGCGGTGTTAAAAATGCCGAGGTAATCGCGCCGCCCGTTACGCCGCCGCTGTCGAATGCCAAGCCGACAAACAGTTTAGGTGTGACGATTAAAAGCAACAGCGATATTGCATACAGCGGAATCAGGAACCACAGGATATTAACATCCGTTAGTATTTTTAGAACCGACAAAAGCGCGGCAAGCCCGATACCGATTGCGAGTGTTAGGCGTATTACACCTTTTTTGATGTGTCCGTTTGTGATGTCCTCAACCTGTTCGCCCAAAACTACGACTGCCGGTTCGCTCAGCGTTATTGCAAACCCCAAAATAAATCCGACGGGCAGTAGTAACCACATGAACCAATCGGGTCGCTCCGCTTCCATAAACGCCTCGCCGATATGCTTGCCCGCGAGCGCAAAGCCGTAGTCTATGCCTACAAGGAATATCAAAAGCCCGATAAAAACAACAAGCGAGCCGAACAAAATACGCATTAATTGCCGCCGAGGAAGTTTGATAAGAAACAATTGGAACAAAAAGAAAATTACGATTATCGGGATAATAGCAAGCGCGACATTTGAAAGATTTTCTAAAACAATGCCGCCGAAGCCCGTTCCCTCGCCGGGGGTATAGGGGTTTATGTTACCGTTGCCCAAAATCATACCGTAAATGAACACGGCGATAATGGGCCCGACCGAAGCAATACCGATAATACCAAAGCTTTCGTCATTGGTACGGGATTTACTCATTGTGGTGGAAACGCCCATCCCCAAAGCTAAGATGAACGGAACGGAAACGTCGCCCGTTGTCGCACCGCTGCCGTCGAACGCAAGCGCGCGGAATTGGTCGGGCACAAAAAACACGAGGATAAAGGTTAAAATATAAAGCACCGCAAAGCAAAGCTTTATGTTGATGTCTTTAATAACCCTAAACAGCGCGAGGGCAACGGCAACGCCTATGCCGACTCCTAAAATCCAAATAAATAGGGTGTGGTTGATTGCGTTGTTGATAATGTGTACCTGCCCGGCAAGCACGGCGAGTGCTGGCTCGGCAACGGTTGCAAGCAGCCCGAAAACGAAGCCGAAAAGGACAATAAGAGCGGTTTTTTTAAGTTTAATAAGCGAGCCGCCGACCATTTTACCGATAGGTAAAATACTGCTGTCCAAGCCGATTAGAAACAATGTTTGACCGATTACAACAAAGACATAGCCGACAAGCAATTTGATGTAATCCTCCACGGTTTTCATCGGAGATACAAAAACGCACACTATAATAATCATCGCCAATAATGGCAATGATGAGATGAATACCTCTTTTAAGCTGCGTAATATCTTCACCGTTATAACCCGTCCCGATACTATAGTAACCGCTGATTAATTAATCCTAAAAATCTTGCGCGCCTTTTTTGCTATAATTTCCGCGAATTTCAATCGATTATGTCCAATAAACTCAATCAATTCGCGAAAATTCTATCTAAAAA
>JAISKW010000016.1 GCA_031260775.1 Christensenellaceae bacterium | reverse complement strand
CGAGCTAAATGCGAAAAGGAGCGCGGGGGCGGTTTTTTTAAGATACTTTTTCGGGTTTGCGCCCAAGAGCCACAAAATTCCCAAATGAGCAATAAACACAATAATCATTGCGACAAAGCACGCGATGATAATCAGCCCGAGTTGCTTAATGGATTCAACGCTTCCCGTTGCCGCACGCGCCGTAATAACGCCCAAAACACCGTAAGGGGTAAAGGTTATAACGAAATCAACAATTTGGCATACGAAGTGATGCGCGACCGTCACGCCGCTTTCAAATTTCTTTGCAACCGCCGGGTTTTCCTTCTTTATTGCAAGATAGGCAAAGCCGATAAGCGCGGCAATCAGCACGACGGGCAATACCGAGTTACTGCTTAATGCCGCAAATAGATTGTCGGGAATCAAACCTAATATAGTAGTCGGGATATCGGCAGGCGTTTTTGTCGACGGCGGTTTGTTCGGGTCGAATAATTCGGACGCTTGCAAATTGAAAATTTTAACGACAATAATTGAAATTGCGGCGGAAAACGCGGTTGTAAGCAGCAGAATTAAAATGATTTTGCCGCTTTTGCGTCCGCTTGACTTTGCTCCGGCGGATTTTGTTATTGCCTTAATAATGGAAACCGCAACGAGTGGTACAACCACGAACTGTAGCGCGTGTACGAAGCCCGTGCCGAGTATGTCCACCCATTTAAGGAATTCGGTAGCGGTTTCGCCCGGCAAGTTGCCGTATGTATTAACAAGCTGAATTACAACGCCGTAAAGGACGCCCAAGCCTAACGCAATAAGCACACGGACGGTAAAGCTAAGCTTTAACTTTTTATCGAAAAATACCAATAGCGCGATAAACGCTAAAAATATTATTATTCCTATTACTACGAAAAGAGTAGACATATTTGCATTGACCTACCATATAAATATGTTTGGTAGGTTTAATATATTCTATGCTTGAGAAAATAATATGTCAAATGCCTCTAATAAACGGTGCAATTCTTGAACTTAGCCATAAAAAATATATTATTGTTCCGAGTTTACAAGAATGTTAAAATAGTGTGGTATGTTATCTGCGTTGGAATATAGCACGATTGCGATTATCGTTGAAGCGGCGGTTGCCCTCATTGTCATACTCGCTTTTGTCTTAGGTGTTAAAAAAGGCTTCTTGAAAGTCAGCCGCGGCATTTTGGCAACACTTGCCGTTGTAGCTATTGCCGCAATATCCGTCGGCTCTATTCAGACGCTCCTGAATAAGAACGTAAAGCTTAAAGACGGCGGCAACGAGGTGTCCGTTACGGCGTACTTTGTTTCGAAGGCAAAATTGGACGAGCTTTCTAATAAAGTTCTTAAATTCTCCAATCCTAACATAACTCTCTACTACCTCACCTCCGATACTAACGTTCTTGACGGCGACGGCAACAGGATTACCGGCGTAGTCTACGCCGACCAAGCCGAAAACGTCTGGTCCATTTCCAAATTAAGCGACGGCGACAGGATTAAGGAGATGTCCATTAACTACATCATTAAGCCTGCGGCTGTCAAGTATTTCACAAATAACATTAGCGGCAGAGGTACGCTTATCCGCTTCTTCTCCTTAGAAATTGCTAACTATATCTATATCGCAGCTTTGTTCATCGTTTTGTGCATAGTTTACCGTATCATAGTGAGTTTGCTTTACTTTATCCTTAAGCTGCTTATTCAGCGGATGTATTTGATGCACTTCTTCAACGGCGTTTTGGGAGGCGCGCTGATAGCCGTACTTGCGTTTGTCGTGTTGATTATTGTGTCGTTACTCTTGCAAATAGTTGCCGATATCCTAAAAATGCCCGAGATTACCGCCGTGCTTAAAGAAACAAAGGTCATTCAACCCATACTCGATTTCATTACAAGTCAAAAGGAATACGCTACCGTTAACGACGTTCTTAAGAACATACCCGGAGTCGGCGGCAGTACGACTTCTGAATTGATTTCAATTATAAAGAGATAACCTTATCTAAAATCTTTTCGGCAAGCTCGGATTTTGACATAAGCGGCAATGGTTCAACCTTGCCGCTTTTTTCTACAAATGAAGCGATATTCGTATCGCCGTTAAAGCCCGCGCCCTCCTGCAAAACGTCGTTCGCAACGACTAAATCGGCGTTTTTTGAAACCAACTTCACTTTTGCGTTTTCGATTAAATTATCCGTTTCGGCTGCGAAAACCACAAGCTTTTTGTCGCCCTTGACCTTGCCGACAGATGCGGCAATATCGGGGTTTTTTATTAAATTGAGCGTGATTTTATCCCCTTTAATTTTGCTTCGGGAGTAATTTTCAACACGGTAATCGGAAGGTGCCGCGGCTTTAATAACGATGTCGGCGGCGTTTAAGTTCTCCGTAACGGCGTTATACATCTCAAGCGTGGTTGAAACGGCGATATTTGTGCTGTCCTTAGGCGCGCATACCGATATGAACCCGTGAATAAATATAACCTTTGCGCCCCTATCCAACGCATTTTGCGCAATTGCAACGCCCATTTTGCCCGACGAGCGGTTTGTTATGAACCGCACACCGTCAATAGGTTCTTGTGTACCGCCGGCTGTAACCAAAACTGTTTTGCCGGCCATATCGCGCTTCGGAGCAATTTTTGCAATAACGGCCGCATAAATATCCTCGGGCTCCGCCATACGGCCCTTGCCGTAATCGCCGCACGCCAAACGACCGTTTTCGCCGTCTAAAATCCCATATCCGCGCGCTTTAAGCGTTTCAAGATTGAGCAAATTCGCCTCATTGTCGTACATTTCGGTGTTCATTGCGGGGCAGACGAATACGGGCGTGCCTTTGCATTTTGCCGCGACGGTCGTCGTTAAAAAGTCGTCACACACACCGTTTGCGAGTTTTGCTATAACGTTTGCGGTCGCCGGAGCGATGACATAAGCCGCCGCCGCTTTTGCGTAGGACACATGTTCAACCTCGAATTCCGCGCTCTTTTCGAACGTGCCGCTGACTACCTTATAGTTCGATAATCTCTCGAACGTCAAAGCCGACACGAACTCCTTTGCGTTTTCGGTTAAAATTACGCGCACCTCGAAGCCGTTCTTCTTAAACAGCGATGTTAAATAGCACGCCTTGTACGCGGCTATCCCTCCGGATACGCATAAAATTATCGTTTTCACCACATACATTATACCCCTATGAGCGTTGTAATGGGAAATGGTTAAATTCGGGAGGGGGAGGAATATGTTTCACTAAAATACAGACACCTCCCCTCCCGAACCCTCCCTCTCCCCCTGCAAAGCCGATTTGAGTTATGTGTTTTGGGGAAAGAAACAATATTCATACTGATTGTCCACACCCCTATCAAGGTAAATCGTTTTGAATAAGCAGTAAATCGCCGGCTTTTAGCACTTCGGGGAGGGCGGCTTGAGCAAGTTTGAACGACTTATATGTGTGAATTTCGCCGCCGAAGTCTTTGTCGCGCAGACCCTTTTCGATGTGGTGTGCGTTGACGCCGGTTAAAATTACCGCATCCGCCGCCGCCGCAGCGAGCGCGCCTAAAGCGGCATTAGTTTCGGCCTGTTCGCGCCCGAGTTCGATTATACCTTGCGTGAAAAGCACTTTGCGCCGCCCGTCATTGACTGTATTTAATATACGCAACGCCTCTTTCGCGCCCTCAAAATTGCAGTTGTACGAGTCGTCTATTATGGTAATTCCGTTATAGCCGTCCAAAAGCTGCATACGGTGTTCGGGAGCTTTCAGGGCGGCAATTGCGCGCGCCGCCGCATCGTTTGCAACGTTTAAGGTCTTTGCGCACGCAAGCGCGAGCGCGATATTTTGCGCGTTATGTGTGCCGAGTAAGGGCGTTGTCACGGTGAAATCCTCGCCGAATACCGAAATTTCGCACAAGGTTCCTTGCAGTGTCTCGCTTTTTACTATGACGTTTACATCGCCGCCGCCGCGACAAGAGGCGGTTATTACGAGGCGGTTTTTGATTTCCTGTGCAATTTTATTCGTCCCGGCGTTGTCGGCATTAAGGATTAAAAACGAGCCGTCGGGAAGGCAGTCGGCGAGTTCTTTTTTTGTGTTGTAAATCGCTTCATACCGCTTAAAGGTTGCCAAATGCATAATTCCGATAGCCGTAATGATGCCTTTAGTGGGTTTTACGATATTGCATATTTCCTTGATATCGCCGCGCCGCCGCGCCCCCGCTTCTGCAATAAACACCTCGGTTTCGGGCTTAATCAGCTTGGATGACAAATACATTCCCATAGGTGTATTGTAGTTTTTCGGCGAGGAAACTACATTATATTGTTCCTTCAAAATTGCCTCAAGAATGTTTTTAACGCCGGTTTTGCCGAAGCTCCCCGTAACAACAATTTTTTCGCCTTTGAATCCGCCGAACGTGCGTTTTGCAATATCCGTGTACCTTTTGATGTTCAACTGTTCGACAGGATATATTAAGCAACTTGCAACAAGCGACAGCGGTAAAAACAGCGAAAACAAGTAA
>JAISKW010000090.1 GCA_031260775.1 Christensenellaceae bacterium | reverse complement strand
GTAGGCGAACGCGCGCCCGATACGACGGTAGGACTTACATGGTCGAGTAATAAAAAATGGGTTAGTGGTTATACGGGAAGCGAAAGCGAGCTGTTTATCCCGGCTATTAACGAAAATTTGAGCGTTACATATATTAATGACGACGCTTTTAAGAACAATACGACAATAACTCTTGTCGATATACCCGAAAATGTTGAAGTAATTTCGGCAAGCGCATTCGAAAATTGTACTAATTTGCAAGCGGTAGTTATCCCCGAAAGTTTGATAATTCTTGACGCGGCAGCCTTTAACAATTGCACGGGACTTACTACAATATTCTATAACGGCGCGGAGTTTCACGGTTGGTTATTGCAAAACTTCGATAGCGACCCGTTTTTTAACGCAGCCGTTTACGCGTATTCCGAAACTAATCCCTTCTCAAAAGGCTACTGGCACTATAACGCATACGGCAGACCCGAAATTTGGACGGGCAGTGAACACGAGGTAAGCGACTTTGCGTTCGCAATGAATGAGGACATCGCCTCATATATGTTGTTGAAATACAGAACCGACGCGCCCGCCGTTACCACGCTCACTCTGCCTGCGGAGTACAACGGACTGCCCGTTACAACGATAAAAAATTACTCCGCATTATCCGGTACCTACGGCTCAAACCTCGAAAACGTTACAACAATTATTATTCCCGAGGGCTACACTAAATTAAATAACGGCTCTTTTTCCGGCTTCCCTAATCTGGAACATATCTACCTTCCCTCAACGATAACAAGTCTTAATCAGGACAGCTCGTTCCTTTTATCGGAAGATTTGGATGTGTATGATGTGGTTGTTATACCGGTCGGGAGTCCCGAAAACGAAGTTACGGGCATTGTATTAGACGTGGGCGATTCTTCCTCCGTGATAGCGACGCCTACGGTTTACGAGGGTTTGATATACAAAGTTCAAATGCCCGTACCAACGGCAAGCGGCTACGAATTTGCCGGCTGGTACACCGCTGCGGAAGGCGGCACTAAGCTTACGGATAATAACGGTATCAGCATAGCCCCATGGAGCGGCGGCAACAATGTTACTCTGTATGCGCACTACCAAGAATCACACCGCTGGTAAATAAATAGATTATCGGTCGAGATTACAAATTGCAGATATTGTGCTTGCAAGTTAAAATATACAAGCAGTTATAATTAACTGTATTTATTGTAATGGCAAATCAAACACCGACGGAGGAAAAGGCACACTATACGGACAATTTATTGCCGAAACTCACGCCGCTACCTCAAACTAAAACAGGCATTTTGGCTTATGAAATGCCTCAAATGGGGCGCATAAGACGGTTATTTAAGGTCTTTAGACTCAATTACTCGTCATTTATGCTCAATAACACTTGTGCGATAATCTTCATGCTCCCTATCATCGCGGTTATTGCAATTTTTGCGTCGTTCGGCGCGGAAAGGGTTTCGTATCTGTTAACGGGCCGTGAAATGCCGTATTTAATGGGCGGCTTGGGCATAGGACTTTCGAGCGGCGTTTCGATTACCGAAATTAAAGCCGACACGGTGTACGCATGGTGGTTACTGCTTGGCGCAATCGCCGTTCTTCTGCCGCTTGCGGGAGTGGGTTTATCCGGGCTTTTATACGTAACTCAAAAGGCGATTTGGGGCGAGCAGTTTATTTCGAAGCGCGATTTGAAGACAAACAAAGACGTTCCGCGCATATTTATTGAGTTTTTCCGAGGGGTTAAGCTTTACGCAAAGCAAACAGTACTTTTTACTACAATATTCGCCGTGTTTTTCGGCGGCGAAATAAGCGCAATATGTTACTTCGTTCACGAAGTGTATATGCATACGGCGAATGTTGGACACTACTTTTTGTTAATAATATCCTCGCTTATTTTCCTGTTTGCAACGGTAGTTTTCGCGCACCTTTTGCCTATGGCAACCGGCGTTGAGGGCAGTGTTAAAGACAAACTCAAAAACGCGTTCATTTTAACCCTTTGCTTACCTCTTGAGGAATTAATGATAATCGCCGTTTGCGCCGTACCGTTTTTACTGCTTCTTATCGGCGGCAGTATGGGTTCGTTTATTTCGATAATCATTGTCGCGTTTGCAATACTTATCGCGCCGTCGTTATACGGCTTGGTATTTACGAACTATTCGGACAGGAACGCCGCAATCGTGCTTTCGCCTAACATAGATACAAGCAAAAAGGGCGGTCAACAGCAATCAAAACAGCAGAACAAAAGCCGCAAAAAATTGGATAAAGAAAAGGTCAAAACAGCAAAAATCGTTCTTGAAAAGGACGATAAGCCCGCAAAAGCTGCAAATCCTAATGCGAACAAGGCAAATAAAGCCGGTACAAAAAAGAAGAAATAATGGAAAACGTAAAAGCTTTTATTACCGTTAACGCGAGCGACCGTGTTGGTATTATCGCCGACATCGCCGTACTTCTTGCTAAAGAGGGCATTAATATCGACGACCTTAGCCAAACCGTGCTTCAAGGGCAATATAATATGATTATGGCGGTCACTTTCCCTAAAGATAAGCCGTTCGAGCATGTTTCGAAGCTCCTGCACGATAAGGGCAAGGAAATTGACTTAGACATTGCAATACGTCACGTTGACATCTTCAACGCGATGCACAGGATATAATTTTTGGATTTATACTCACTAAAACAAAGGCTCGAGTTGGTTTTGGCAAACCTGAGGGTTTGCGAAAGCGGAATAAGCCCCGCAGCATTGAACGCGGAGCTTCAAACCATTCAAAAAAAGCAAGAAGAGCCGTCATATTGGGAAAATGCCGCAGCATCTGCCGCCGAAACACGGCGCGCCGCGCAAATCCAAAAGAAATTAGACAGACTTGCACAATACGTTTCGGGCGGCGAAACCGTTACGGAATATATCGAACTTGCTGAAAGTAGCGGCGATACCGAACTTTTAACCGAAATCGAAACGGAACTCGCACGGCTTGAAAAGGAGACCGATGCGTTGTTTCTTGAAACCTTATTAAAGGGCAAATACGATTCGCTGAACGCAATTATTTCCATTCAGGCGGGCGCGGGCGGCACCGAGGCGCAGGACTGGGCGGATATGCTATACCGCATGTACACACGCTACGGCGAGCGTGAGGGGTATAAACTCGCCGTTTTAGACTATCAAGAGGGCGGCACGGCGGGCATCAAAAGCGTATCGTTTTCGCTCACAGGCGACAACGCCTACGGCTTCTTAAAAGCCGAAAAGGGCGTGCACCGTCTTGTGCGTATCAGCCCGTTCGACGCGGACAAGGCACGGCATACCTCGTTTGCCTCCGTAGAGGTAATGCCCGAAATTCAAGACACAGCCGAAATTGAAATTCGCTCCGAGGATTTACGGGTAGACACCTTAAAATCGTCCGGCGCGGGCGGACAGCACATCAACAAGACCGAAAGCGCAATACGCATAACCCATATACCCACAGGCATCGTTGTGGGATGCCAAACCGAGCGTTCGCAAATTCAAAACCGCGAAACGGCAATGAGTATGCTTAGAGCGCGCCTCGCCGAAAAAAAGGAGCGTGAGCAAGCGGAGGAGCACAAAGGCATTCAAGGCGAAATGAAGAAAATTGAGTGGGGCTCACAAATCCGCTCGTATGTATTTTGCCCGTATACGCTTGTAAAAGACCACCGTACCGGCTCGGAAACGCCCGACGTTTACGGCGTTATGGACGGCGATATCTCAAGCTTTATTTACGACTACCTTAAAAAATCGCAGGCGTTATAAATTGGACAATCAGGAAAAAGGAATCAAATACGAAGTGCTCGCCACGCAGCTTTTGACGCGGAGCGGCTTTACTATTATTGAAAATAACTATTCGGCGCAAAACAAAGGAGAAATCGATATTATAGCAATCGAAAACGCAACGCGTACGCTTGTGTTTGTAGAGGTCAAGGCGCGTGATAATCCGTCATTCGAGCATCCGCTTGCCGCGCTTACAAAGCCTAAAATCCGTAAAATTATCAAGGCCGCCGAAAAATATCTGTCTTACGCGCCGAAGAATTATACAGCCGTGCGTTTCGACGTAATCGCATTCACCTGCGACAACGCCGAGCATATCAAAAACGCATTCTACGGCTATTTTTGAGCAAAAACAGGGAGAGGACAAATACTAAGTTGCCCGAATCTAAGTAAACAAGCTTGTCGTTATATTACCACAGAAAATTCATATACGGTGCGGCTACAGTACTCGCCTTGCGGGTCAAGACGGACGTTACCGAGCTCGGCATTATTACACGCGTTCGGGAAGCTTTGCGTTTCCAAACAGAATCCGCTTCGGTACGGAAACGGCGCGGTGCCGTCACCCAAAAAGTTACCTGTGTATAACTGAACCCCCGGTTTGTCGGTAAAAACGCGCATTAATATGCCGGTTTTTTCGCTGTACGCCGTTGCCGCGGCTTCGGAAAGACCCGCTTTATTCAAACAAAAATTATGGTCGTAGCCACCCGCAATTTTCAGTTGCAAATGTCCGTCATTAATTTGCGCGCCTATTTTCTTAAACTCTCTGAAATCGAACGGCGTATCCGCAACGTTCATTTTTACGCACGGAATGAAATTTTCGTTAATAGATAGAATGCTGTCCGCGTTAATCTTCAAAAGCGTATCGTAAACGCTAACGGGCGCGAAAAAGCTGCCGTCTAAGTTAAAATATGTGTGATTTGTCAGCGCGCAAAGAGTAGGCGAATCCGTATGCGCGGAGTACTCGATTACGACGCCGCCGCCCACCAATTTGTACCCGACACGAATTACGAGTTCCCCCGGGAAGCCGCTCTCGCCGTTTTTGCTTATATATTCGAAGGTAACCGCTGTCTCGGACTGCTCTTTTGCAATGAAAGTTTTATTCGAAAGCCCGTCATTGCCGCCGTGTAAGCAGTTTGAGCCGTTGTTTTTGTCCAAACGGTAGGTTTTGCCGTCCAAAACAAACGAGGCGTTGGCAATGCGATTTGCAACGCGACCGACCGTTGCCCCGAAGTATATCCCCTTTTTAGAGTAGTCCTCTACACTGTCGTAGCCTAAAACGACCTCGGTCGGTTTACCGTTTTTGTCGGGAACGGATATCGAAACAATCCGCGCACCGTACGCGCACAATGCGACCTTAATTTTGTCGTTTCGTAAAAATAGTTTGTCCATTATTTATTCAGTAGGTCAGTAATGCGCTTCGCCGTTACAAAAGGCGGAGTCGTGTTGCTTATTGTAAAATCGGCAATTGCCGCGTATTTCGGCATACGCTCGGCGTAGAGCCTGTTGAACGCCTCGGTGTCGGTCAAAAGAGGACGTCCCCTTCGCGTTACCGTTTCGGGCGGACGGGTTAGATGTATGAGTATTCCGTTTTGCTTAAGCTTAAAATAATTATCAAAAAAGAGAGGCGCGCCGCCGCCGGTTGCGATAACTTGACCGCGCTCCTTCGAAACCTCATCGACAACGCTTCTTTCGAGTCCGCGGAAATAAGCCTCCCCTCTTTGCTCAAAAATTTCGGGAATCGACTTGCCCTCTTTCTTTTCAATTTCATTGTCGGTATCGATAAAATTAACGTCCAAAATCCGCGACAGATGTCGTCCTACCGTTGATTTCCCCGTTGACGGCATACCGATAAGTACAATATTGGTAGCCTTAAATGCCAAATCGGCATAAACCTTGTTTTCGCAATTTCCGTCGTGAGGGGTGTTGAAAAACAAGTCCTTTGCGTACGATGCTTGCGAAATAAGCATAAATAAGCCGTTCGCATAAGCCGCACCTTTAGCCTTTGCTTGAAAGAGTAAATCGGTAATGGCAGGGTTGTAAATCATATCGAACACGCCTTTAAGAGAATTAAAATTCCCGATATCGACAAGCCTTTTGCCGTTGTCGGGATAGGTTCCAACGGGTGTTGCGTTGATGATTACGGTAGAATTCTTGTAATTTGCGAGGTCGTTAAAGTTGGGCGTTCCTGTGCGAGTCATTACAATAATTTCCTCCGCGCCTTCCGTTTTGCACACGAATTGCGCCGCTTTTGATGCACCGCCGCCGCCGAATATTAAAACCTTTTCGCCTTTTATGGGAATTTTCGACCGTTTCAATGCCGCCGTGAGCCCGAAGATATCGGTGTTGTAGCCGTATAGCTTGCCTTCTTTTTTGACAACCGTGTTGACCGCATTCACAACCCTTGCGGCGTCCGAAAGAACGTTGATGTAGGGAATTACCTTTTCCTTGTACGGAATTGTAATGTTGAACGCATCGAAGGGGAGGTCTTGCATAAAGGAGTCGAATCCGTCCTCCTGCAGTTCCTTTATTTCATAGTCGTAGCCGAAGGCGTTGTGAATCACCTTCGAGTAGGAATACGGTAATTTTTTGCCTATCAGCCCTAACTTCATATAAATTATTGTACCTTAGCAAATTTTTTAATTATGGCAATTATTATGCCGCCGATAAGTGCCGCGCCGAGTACCGAGCCGACAACGATTATCGCAATTACGCCGCCGTCTAACGGAGGCTTAGGGACAGGCTTTAGGGTCGGAGTTTTGTCGCCCTCAACATATTTAGCCTCCTCCAATGCCGCACGGATTTCGTTTAACGCGGTGATTGCTTCGTTGATTTCGTTAAGCGTTGAGGTAGGGTTTGCAAGAATAGCCTGTGCCGCCGCGTATTTTGCTTGGAATTCCTCCCAAATTTCCTCGGGATAGTCGGCTTTTTTTAATGTATCTTCCTCTAATCCGGCGGCAATTTCATCAAGAATGCCCGAAAGGACATTCTTTTGTCCGCTTAAATTGTCGTCCGTACTACCGCCGTCATCGTGGTTATCGTTGTCATCATCGTCACCGGGGTTGTCGTTATCGTCATCGTCACCGCCGCCGGGGTTATCGTTGTCGTTGTCGTTATCGTCATCGTCACCGCCGCCGGGGTTATCGTTGTCGTTGTCGTCATCGCCGTCACCGCCGCCGGGGTTGTCATTATCGTCGTCATCATCGCCGCCGTGGTTATCGTTGTCGTTGTCGTCATCGTCGCCGGGGTTGTCATTATCGTCATCGTCATTGCCGTCGCCCGTATCGTCGCCGCCGTCACCGTCGCCCGTATCGTCGCCGCTATCCGCTATTGTAAACACCTTCGTCAGCGTTTCGCCGTCAGCGAATTTGTAGTTACTGCCTGTTAACGTCACCGTTGCGATATATTCGCCGGGGGCTTTGACTTCCGTTACAGTCCCGTTTTGAGTAAAAATAATTACGCCGCCGATGCTTGCCCAGTTACTCCCGACAGGACGCCCCTTGCCTGCAAAATATTCCTCAGGAATATTATATACTCCGGGATATCTCGCGGTTTCCTCCTCCTCAAAATCGCAAATATAGGGGAAGTCGCCGAAGCTGAACTGAAGCGGATTCTTTACTATTTCGAAATAATTCGCGCCGTTACTGAAGGTGAAATTGACGTTTGGGGTATTCGAAACGCCGATTACGGAATACAAACCAACCGCAGGGCGCGAGTTTTGCGCGTCGGACGTTATGTAAACTTGTGCGATTTCAAAGTCCTCAGAACTCAGAGGGTATGTTAATTGCGTATACATACTGCCGTCGAAGCTGCCGTATTGTACAACCGTTTTTTGCAGTTTTGAGAAGTCTAAATTTACGGTCGCTTTGGATATTGTGAGAGATGCGCTATTGCCGGATACCGCAAGTTCATAATAATTATTAGAATCTAAACCGTAGAAGACGGTATATGTACCGGCGTTTTTGACCTCGCCGTTGAACGCACTTCCGTTAAATTCCTTGCTTATTACCGTAAGCGCAACGTTTGCGGAGGGGATAGGCGCGAAGTTCGGTAAGAACTGATAACTGTTAAGGACGATCGTTTGCACCTTGCCCGTGTACGGTACCGTGCCGAGCGTGCCCGTAACACGCAATACTTTTTTTGTAATACTTGCGCCGTTCCGTGCAGTATGCGGAATTATTTCGTTGTAGTTTGGGTTGCCCGTAACGGTTATAGTAATATTCGAATATGTGCCTATACTTTGGAGCGTCAAAAAGGGGATTTCGGAGTTCGCGGCATCGACAACGAGAGACTCTTGAATGTGACCGTAAGTGGTTTGAGCCTCGATTGTCACTGTAAAAGCGAACCCTGCCGCAGCATAGGAGTGCAGCGTCGACAGGTTTGTTGCGTAAATTTTGTAGCCCTCCGACGCGCCTAAGCCGGCAAATTCACGGGTGTAATTCGCCGTGCCCGACATTGGCAGCCCGTCTCCCGTGCCGTCAAGGTTGCCGAAAAAGAGCGGGTTTTCATCCGCATTTTGGAATGACAGAGGCAACGTTCCTTTGTAAATTGAAAAATTGAAATCCTCCTCGGATGCTAAGTAACAGCCCGTTTCTCGCGCGGTTACATGCACGCGGTAAGGGACCTCCGAGTAATTAATCGCCGCCGGTATCGACGTTTCGCCGTCCAGAAAATAGTCGAAATGTAAATCCTCCGCGGGAACGGAAAGTCCCGTGTGACCGTTCAAAATATACGGCGCAAACGCGTATGTATCATAATATTTCGATGTGTTTTGCAGCGATATATTCCTGTTTCCTTGTACGACCGTCAGGGAGGTAGACACGAGCTCAACGCCTGTAAAATATGAGGTATTCAGACCGATAACCGCAGCAAGATCGGGTACTTTGAATGCGTACCCGCCGGGGGAAAGGGGAAATTCGCCGCTATTGAACGTACCGAATATCATACTTTCAATCGAAATATTCGAAAGCGAAAAGCCGCTTGCTCCGCTATCCGCACGCGCGTAGGGTTTGTTTGCTGATATGACAAAATCCGAAAGTATCGGGTCTATAGGGTATGAAACAGTTTTTACCTGAGTGATAGTAATTTCCAGCTGAGTACGGTTAATTATCAATTTTTTTGCAGGAAGCACAATCGGATTGTAGTTGATTTCCATACCGTTGAGCGGCGTAACGGTTAAGGTATAGACGTATTCACCCGGGTTAATCTGCTTAATCGGCATGGAAAATTCGTTTTGAAAATCGAAGCGCGTGTTCGGTAACGGTATTAATCCGCTTGCCGTGAGCGAGTGTTCCAAACCGTCATAATCGACAGTTAGGGATTCAAAAAGCACATCTTGGGCAGCGCAAATATCGGTTTTAACAACATATATCGGCACATTGTTATAGGTGAATGTGTAGTCCTTCGGAGGCGTTGCCGAGAGCTTTAAGCGGGCGGAGGTTAAATAGCTGCTGTCCGCATTGTAGCTTGAAACGTTAAATCCCGGTGAGGGCTCTCCGTTGTACAAATACACCCTTTCGAACATGCTTTGCAGGCTGTTTACCACGCCTTCGGGGAATTCGTACAACTGCAACGCGGGGGCAAAGGCAAAGCCAGTTAAAACCGGCGCGGTGTTGTAGGGCATACTGACGCTTGCAAATTGCGGTGTGACGGCAACGTTCATCGTGTTAACGATTAAAGGACTGTTGTCTGCGTAACCGTCGTCTTGCAGAATGAAATAGTTAACGTAATCGCCGCCGTGCGATTGAATTTCGAGACTGTCGCCGTTTACAATTGCAAACGAAATTTTAATACGGTAGCTGCCTGCCGATTGAACCTCGGTTTTTACCGCCGAGGTACCCGAGGGGTCCGTGAACGACAAAATTTCAACGCTGCTTATGCTGACTCCGAAACCGTCGGTTAGGTATTCGAAATAGGTTGTCGGCAGGAACGCTTTAAGCTCCTCAACCGTACGCGGCGCGGCACGGAAGGGTAATTCGATGGGGCGCGGCTCCTCGCGCGGGTAAACCGTGTCGTTTTCATCCATTTCCTCGTAGTAATTAACGGTAAACGTATTGCCGTAAAGCGTAATTATACTTTTGTTAATTTTGAACGACCCTTGATAAAAACCGAATTCAAACGAGTTGTTTATGTAACAATCGAAGGTGTAATCGCCGACGGTCCAAGCAAATCCGTTACTTTCGGGGGAAAGCGGAATGTCGTTTTTGTAAAAGACCTTTTCAAACGAAGCGAAATCGATGCTTGACGAGCCGTTTACGATGCCGTCGGGCAAATCGTTTGACGCAATACCAAAGCCCATAAAGGAATAGCTTTTATTAATAACGAAAGGGGTTGAAGTTGCAGGATATATTATCCGATGCGGAAAATCGTTGCCGTCAAAGGCGGACAAATACAAGTGCGGAGCGAAGTTGTTAACGCCCGGGAGTACGACAAAAGGAGTCGTAATCGCTTGACCGCTGCCCGTTTGTTTTATGTAGGTTTCAAACAACGTCGGCGGGTTGCTTCCGGAGTTGCTTATGTACCAAACGTCCTCCGATTTGAACACGTTTGTAACCAGTTGAATTACGCCGGAGACGTCTTGATTGTAGAAATAACTGCCGTCCGAGTCCTCGTCTAACAGCGCAAAAGGGTTCCCCGTGAGATTTCGTATACGGGTGATTATTCCCGCATTATTGTTAACGCTTACGGCGTAAAAATTCGATGAAAAGGAATTTCCCGTGACCTCGCCGTCTTGAATTGTGCCGTAATTATCGTAAACGATGCCTCCGAACGGTACGGAAAGCTCGCCTGTAAACCCGGCGTTCAGTTTTACGTTTTGGATAGTGCCGTAGTTCTCGTACGCGAAGCCGCCTATAACTGCGCCCGGCGTGCCGTTGAATGAGGCGGATACTTGTACATTCTCGATAATTCCGTCTTCATAGTTCGTGTAAACAACCCCTCCCGAGGGAGACGTTGCAAAAGAATTGTTGTACTTTACCTCGACCGAGCAACGGTTGATAGTGCCAGCATTGATTCCTGCGATTGCGCCGGTGCCGTTCGTCCCTGTCTTAATAACAAAATCGATGTCCTCTATTGCGCCCGTCGCCGTAACGTTATTGAATAAAGGCAAGTTATTCGTATTGATTATTGTTATTACGGGTTTTTCGGCATACCGTCCGTTGCTTTCCTCATACCACTCGCAAAAGGCGTCAAACCATTCGTCATCATCCCCGCTTTCTTCGGAATATATGCTGCACAATTCGGCATAATCCTCTGCCGTAATTATTTGTCCGGACATGGATTTATTCAGGATTTGGAAGTTAAAATTCGTAAGCGTGATATCGCCATAAACGCTGATTGTGCAATTGTCTTCGATATGAGAGGCAAGCTCACCTTTTGTTTCCTCGGTAAGTATGAAAACGCCCTCCATAATGGGCGGGGCTGCAGAGGCAAAGGCCGTTTCTTTACTGTCGGGGCGTGCGAAATATGTAACGGTAAGCAAGCACAACAAAACTGCCGCCGCGATAGCAGAAATAATTGCCGTACCAAAAAAACGACTTCTTACAGTCTTCATTATTTACATTATAATATAGAATCACTTGCGCGTGTACCCGTGAATAATGTCAAGATTGTGTTTTCGGCAGGAGCGGACAACCGTGTTGTCATTCCGCGCGAAGTCGCAGAACCCATAAATAATAAGGATTGAACGCTGCCCGTTGCGCGCAGGGTAACAAATTAAACGTTTGTTGTCTATACCTTTTTTAGCTTTGAGATAAACAAAACAATTAAAACAATTATCGCCGAAGGTATAAGAATAGGCGACAGAACCAGCATGGAAAGCACAGCTATTGCAATAATTTTCCAACCCTTTGTGCTTTTGAACGGGGGAATATAGGCATCGGTTTTCGGCAGTAGTTTTGAGGCTTTTTCGTTATCGATTATCAAATCGGCATTGTCGTCGCAAATTCCGGAATTGTAAATCATCGGGTCAACGATTTCGCAAACCGAATCGAATCCTGTAATTTTTTTGAACTTGATTGGCAAGCATTTAATGAGGCTGTCCGCAACCGCCATAAGAGCCATAGCAATTTTATAATGTTTGCCGTCCGGCGCATTGTTGGGGTCGCCGGCGAACATTTTTACGACCGTATTCATGATAAACGGCACGACGCGTTCGTCGGCAAGAGCGGCGAAGTCGGCTTTTTTAAGTTTTGTTTCGGCTTTTGTCCATCTTGCAATCTTTTTAACGGTAAGTTTATTTATGTAGCGGAATACGGGCTTTATGATAAACCAAAACTTTTTGCTTGTTGCCTCGCGGATACTCATACTGTCGGCAATGGTCGCAAAAACCTCGAAATCGCCCTCCGCGCCGCTCTTTATGAAATTCTCAATCCGTCCGAAAAAATTCCGTTTTATATAATCGGGAAGCGACAGCCCGTCCGTATCGAAATATTTGCAACTCTGAATTATTTCGGTGGTGACCTTAACTATATCGTTTGACGGGTCTAAAACGACCTTGCGTATTGCGGGCGGCGCGCCGACCAACGCGCTTGTGGAAACGTCGTAAAAAATGTTGCCGTTTGCCGAATAATTGTACGAAATATCATGAATGTGCGAATGTCCCGTGAAAAATAAGCTTAGACCCATATCGGCAAACCTCTGAAAAACCTCGCGGTAATCCTGAATTATATCGGTTTTCTTGCCGATAATGGAATAAAGCGGGCTCGGCGGCAGTACCGGGTGATGCGCCATAGCGAAGATGTATTGATTGTTTGCGTGCGCGTCCTTGACCTGTTCTTCAATCCATTGCAGATGCTCCTCCCAATAGCCGTTGCCGACAATGCCCCATTTGTCGTCGTCAAGAGCCAAAAGGCGGATGCCGTCAGATATTTGAGCGACGTAAGAAAAGGTAGTTGGGCAGAGTGCAATCGCCTCGGAGCGACCGAATTCGTCGTATTTGCCGACAATATCTTCTTGCATAAAGCAGGGAATTTTGTTCATTACGTCGCCGTCATAGCTACGGGCAAAAAGCTCGTTATCGGTAGGTTGGCGGTAATCGTGGGTAGAAAAGGTTAAAATTATGCGTTTTCCGCGTGCTTGAAGCTCGCGAAGAAGGGGTATAACCTCGGCATGGCTTGCAAAATCACCGTGACGGGTGATGTCACCCGAAATTAATACGGTGTCGGATTCGGTGTCGGCGCAGATTAAATCCCAAGCCTCGCGGATAACCTCCGCCGCCTCGGCAGCCAAAAGCTGTGCCTGACCGTCATATTTCATATACGCCTTGCCCGTGGTGCCAAGCGTTTTGGAATAGTAGTGAATGTCGGTTATGACCGTGAGTTTAATGGGTTTAACTTCGGAAAAATCAGGCATAGTTTATCGTCCTTTGTCAAAATTATACATTATCTAAGTTTCTTATCACAGCATAGTGTTTTAGCGGAGCAGAAAACGCGGTTGTCCGCTCCCCGCGAGAACGGCGAATTGATTTTTTGCCCGTTA